>JAAWLV010000019.1 GCA_022798105.1 Hungatella sp. | reverse complement strand
GCATATCTGAACACGGACGGGACATCCCTCCTTCTCTGACTGGACCACGACAATCCCCGCCCCAACTTTACTCACTCAATTAAACAGCAATTTAATAATTTTGCGCAAGGAATCGTTCTTAACGTTTAAGTTAATGACATTGCCTGTGAACCGTAACTTTATAACCGGGTGTTATAATAATTATGAGTATTATATATTGTTATTATATCAATGACCATGCTATAATACAATCACTACTTATTTAAAATTGGAGGAAGATGATGTCTGTCGGCAAAATTTTCAAGTTTCACAATGACCTGGATACAGACCAGATTATTGCGTCTCAGTATTTGCTGCTGCCCACCATCGATGAGATGAAAGGGCATGCGTTTGAGTCTTTGGATCCGGAGTTTCCCGCGAAGGTAAAGCCCGGGGATTTTGTGGTCGGGGGAGAGAATTTCGGGTGCGGCTCGTCCAGGGAGCAGGCTCCCGGCGTGCTTAAGGCCTTAGGCGTCCAGGCGGTGGTGGCCAAGTCCTTTGCCCGGATTTTCTACCGCAATGCCATCAATATCGGGCTTCCTGTGATTGTGTGCAGACAGCTGCCGGACCATGTAAGCACGGGGGACGAGATGGATTTGTCCCTGACAGAGGGATGGGCCGCGGCAAACGGGAATACCTACCCGTGCACCAAGCTGCCCCCCTATATGCAGCAGATTTTAAGCCAGGGCGGATTGATTGCATCACTAAATAAGGAGGAAGCATAACTATGGGAATGACCATTGCCGAAAAGATTATCGCTCTGGCAGCGGGAGTGCCTGAGGTGAAGGCGGGGGATATCCACACGGTCAATTTAGACAGGATGATGAGCAATGACGGCACTACCCATCTGACTGTGGACATGTACCGCAGCAAATTAAAAAATCCCCGCATTGCGGATCCCAAGAAGATGGTATTTATCGTGGATCATAACGTACCCTCCGACAGCCCCAAGACGGCTGCAGCCCAGAAGAAGATGAGGGACTTTGCAAAGGAGAACGGCATTGATTTCTGGGAGGGAGAGGGCGTGTGCCATCAGGTTATGATGGAGAAATACGTGTGCCCGGGAGAACTGATTTTCGGGGCGGACAGCCATACATGTACTTACGGCGCTTTGGGCGCTTTCGGGACGGGAGTGGGATGCACGGATCTGCTCTACGGCATGGTGACGGGGACTTCCTGGGTTCTGGTTCCGGAGACGATTAAATTTAACCTGACAGGGAAGCTTTGCCGGGGGGTGTATCCCCGGGATCTTATGCTGACCATTATCGGGGCAATCAGCGCCAGCGGGGCCAGCTATCAGGTCATGGAGTTTTGCGGGGACGGGGTCAGGACCTTGAGCGTTGACGACCGGATGGTTCTGTGCAACCTGGCGGTGGAGGCGGGGGCTAAGACCGCCATTTTTGAGGCCGACGACATTGCCCTTAAGTGGCTTAATGACAGGGGGCGGAAACCGAAGGCTGTGTTTAAGAGCGACGAGGACGCGGTTTATGTGAGGGAGTATACCTTTGATCTGTCAAAAATTCAGCCGGTAGCGGCAAGGCCTGATTTTGTGGATGATGTGGTTCCCGCTAAAGAGGTGTGCGGCGTGCCCATTGACGAGGCGTTCCTGGGATCCTGCAACAACGGACGGATTGAGGATCTGCGGGTGGGGGCGTCCATCGTAAAGGGACGCCGGATTTCAGAACGGGTAAGATTTTTGGTGGTTCCGGCAAGCCGGCAGGTGTACTGCCAGGCCCTGGAGGAGGGGCTTATTGACATCTTTATGGAAAGCGGGGCCATTGTGATGAATCCCAACTGCAGCGTGTGCTGGGGAAGCTGTCAGGGGGTTATCGGGGAACATGAGGTGCTTATCAGCACCGGTACCAGAAACTTTAAAGGGCGGGCAGGCCATCCCTCGTCCAAAGTGTATCTGGGGTCAGCGGCCACGGTGGCAGCGTCGGCAGTGAAAGGGGAAATCTGCACTGCGGATATGCTGTAAAGGAAGGAGCGGGATTATGGAACAATTTACCGGCAAGGTCTGGGTTTTGGGGGATGATATTGACACGGACATTATTATTCCCACAGAGTACCTGGCCTTGAAGACCATTGAAGAAATGAAACAGTACGGTTTCAGCCCTTTAAGGCCCCATCTGGCGTCCCAGATCCAGAAGGGAGATATGATTGTGGCGGGGAAAAATTTTGGCTGCGGCTCCTCCAGGGAGCAGGCCCCGGAGGTGATAAAAGCTCTGGGAATCCGCTGTATCATAGCCAAATCCTTTGCCCGCATTTTTTTCCGCAATTCGATCAACAACGGACTGCTTTTGCTGGAGCAGGAGAAACTGAGGGACGACATCAGAGAAGGGCAGGAGATAACCGTTGCCGTAAACAGCCATATCTCTTACAACGGCAGAGAGTATCCGCTGGCCAGCCTGCCCAAAAACCTGATGGAGATCATAAACGCGGGAGGCCTGGTGAAGGCCATGCGGGCCCGAAACGGGCTGACCGGCTGACTCTGGCCATGGGCGGAATATAAAAGGAAGGGATCGGGAGGAGAAATATGGGACAGACCATAATCGAAAAAATCATCGCCCGCAATGGGGGCCGCAGTGTAAAGCCGGGAGAGATCGTGACCGTCTCCGTTGACAGGGTGATGCTTGACGACATTATGATTCCGTTTATTGTGGACAAATTTCATGAGATGGGATTTACGAAGGTATGGGATCCGGATAAGGCAGTGCTGATTTACGATCATCTGGTGCCTTCCAGCCAGCAGGACGATGTGAGGCACTACAAGGCTGGGGATGAATTTGCAGCCCAATACGGGATAAAACATGTCCACCGCAGCGACGGAATCTGCCATCAGCTGATGACGGAGGCGGGGTATGTAAAGCCCGGGGACGTGGTGTTCGGCACGGACAGCCACACCACCACCTACGGATGTGTGGGAGCATTTTCCACGGGGATCGGATACACGGAGATGGCGGCGATTCTGGGCACGGGGAATCTCTGGATCCGGGTACCGGAGACCATAAAGATTGTCATTGAGGGATCGCTTCCGGAGTATGTCATGTCAAAGGATGTGATTTTAAGGATCATCGGGGATCTGGGGGCGGACGGCGCCACCTACCGGTCTTTGGAGTTTACCGGTTCCGCTGTAGATGCCATGAGCATCAGCAGCCGTATGACTATGGCCAACATGGCCATAGAGGCGGGGGCAAAATGCGCCGTGTTTACCCCTGACGAAAAGACGGCAAAGTACTGCGGCATGGAACTGAATGACTTTCAGAGGGGGCTGAGGGGAGACAGCGACGCTTCCTACTTCCAAACCCTCACCTACCGGGGAGAGGATTTTGTGCCTGTCATGGCCTGTCCCTCCCAGGTGGACAAGATCCGGAATGTTAAGGAGCTTGAGGGGACGGATATTGACCAGGTGTTTATCGGTTCCTGCACCAACGGGCGGCTGGAGGATCTGCAAATGGCTGCCAGGGTCCTGGAGGGAAGAAGGGTGGCTCCTTTTGTGAAGCTGATTGTGACTCCGGCAAGCCGCAAAGTCTATGAGGAGGCCTCTGCGTGCGGGGCTATAAAAACGCTGGTTAAGGCAGGGGCCATTGTCACCCATCCGGGCTGCGGCCTTTGCTGCGGGCGCACCGGAGGGATACTCTGCGACGGGGAGCGGGTGGTTGCCACAAACAACCGGAATTTCCTGGGGCGTATGGGGACGTCGAAGGTGGAGATCTATCTGGCTTCCCCGGCTACGGCAGCTGCATGCGCGGCGGCCGGGAAGATCGTTTGCCCTGATAAGTATTGACATAAAAAAGAACCGTTACAGACGGTTCTTTTTTTATGTCATGAGAAAGTCCGTCCTGTAAAATTAAAGACGGTTTGTGCAGATGTGTGCTGGGAGTATGAGGTTTTGAATTTAAACTTAACATATTTGTAATAATTATGTAAATCAAAATGTGAAATTTTATATAAAAATGAAACATATTTCCCTATATTTATTCGTATATATTTAATATATATTGAATATATGTAAAATTTACCGGCATAAAAAGTGCCGAATATGGTCTCCTGCCATTGACTTTTTGTGACCTGTTCCCATATAATAACCAAGATTAATCGAAAATTGTACATAAAGTGGGAGAGATATTCCATTTTTGGCGCAATTTTGAGGAAAAAATGGAGAAAGAAGGGATAATGTGTTCCGTTTAATAAAAACACTGGAGAGAGAGGTTTTTGCGGCAGCCCTGCTGGTAATCGCCATGACAGCCCTTGCGGCGGAGGGGATTGGAGGCACTGGAAGAAACGCCATGGCGGCTGTAGCCGAGACATCGGCAGCGGCTTACGAAGATGAAGCTCAGGAGGAAGAAAAGGCCAATGGGTCGGAGGAGGCTCGCGCAGCGGAAGGTGCAGTGGAATACGGGCAGCAGGTGGTGGGCTACCTTCTGGCACAGGATATGAAACGCCAGAGGGAAGCAGAGAATTTGCCCGGGCCGGGGGAGGCCGGCCGGAAGGAGAAAACGGGATTGTCAGAAGCCAAAGCGGATGATGTGCCCATCTCCCAGGAAGATTACCAGGTTCTTTTAAAGATTGTGGAGGCGGAGGCGGGAGTCTGTGATGCCAGGGGGAAAATCCTGGTGGCCAATGTCATTTTAAACCGGGTGAAAAGCGAGGAGTTTCCCGATTCGGTTACCAAGGTGGTGTACCAGCCGTCCCAGTTTTCGCCGGTTTCCAACGGGACCATTGATACATGCAAGGTCAGCAGCGAGACTGTGGAGAGCGTGGCCCGGGCTTTAAAGGGGGAAGATTACTCCCAGGGGGCGCTGTTCTTTATGAACCGGGCAGCCTCAAGAGGAGGGGCGGTTAAATGGTTTGACGGGCGTCTGACGTATCTGTTCAGGCACGAGAGTCACGAATTTTTTAAATAGGGGATTGTGGAAAGCGCGTCTTTTGGTGTATACTGGTTACTGGAAGGTATGAGGAACCTATCGGAAGCGGTATCACAAAGGAGGCAGGAACATGATATTTGATTTAGCGGCAAACCTGGATTTTTACAGAAACCTGGGCATTGAGGGAAGATATGCCAAGGCGGTGGATTTTTTGAAAAGCCACGATTTAACGACCCTTGAAAACGGTAAGTATGAGATCGACGGCAGGAATGTGTATGCCAATGTGATGGACTATGACACGGTGCCCTGGGAGGAGGCGTCCTACGAGGCTCACGAGAATTATACGGATATCCAGTATATTATCCAGGGCTGCGAGGTGATGACCTATGCTCCTGTAGGGCAGCTGACGGTTTCGGTCCCCTACAATCAGGATAAGGACGTTGTAAAATTTGACAATTCCGTGGCAGGCCTGCGGGTTGCGGTGCATGCAGGGGAGTTTATGATCTTTAATCCTTGGGACGGACATAAGCCCAAGGCGGCGGAAAAGGAACCGGCTTACGTGAAGAAGATTGTAGTTAAGATAAAGGAGAACTAAAGGTTCTGAAAGAACGCGTTTTGCCGTTTACAGGTTCCCTGTGAACGGCAGTGAAGGAGCTTCGTCTGTGGGATCACGGAAAGGAGCTCTTTTTTGCTGTGTACAAACACAGGTTCGGCGGAACCAAAAGCATTCCGGGCGGGACCGCAGTGAGGCCAAGAAGAACCATGTAAAAAATTAAAAAAAATTAAAAAAAAGGGGATACAAAAGGGCAATGTTGTGATATAGTATTAAAAGTTTTGGCCTGACGGCAGGCAGGGCTTAAAAAACATCTGAAAAACCAAGGAGGAAATGCATGGAAAATCAAAAGAAGCAGCCGACAAACGCGCTGGCAAAGAAGATGGGGATTTCCCTGGTGTGCGGCATTGGTACCGGAATGGCGCTGTTGTTTTTGAGGGAGTCTCTTAACGGTTCCGGGAAGGAAGCTGCATGGGCATTTATCAATAACCTTCTGTTTCAGGATATCACGGCACAGGGAGCCGAAAAAACCCTTGGGGTTTTTTATCTGATCGGGCAGCTGTTTATCCGCTGTCTTCAGCTTGTTATTGTGCCGATGGTGTTTACTTCCATTACATTAGCGATCGGGCAGATATCAGATACCAGGACTTTGGGGCGTATTTCCGCCAAGACCATCGGCTGGTTTCTTATCTGTTCTTTTTTTGCTCTGGTTCTGGGATGCGGGGCGGGAAGCATGGTGTACCGGGCCGGATTTTTCCATACACAGGTGGAGGGGCTGGCAGGCAGTGCAGGATCCACAGGGGCCAATCCCATGAATGTGATTCTCAATGTGGTTCCCGCCAATATTATAACCGCCTTCGGCAGCAACACGGCGGTTCTGGCGGTGGTGTTTGTGGCCGCATGCCTTGGGCTTTCCATGAACGCCCTGGGGGAGGAGAGAACCTGCACGTTAAGAAAGCTTATCCAGGAAGTCAATGATATTGTGGTGGTGTTTCTCAACTATGTGGTGACAAAATTTGGGCCTTTTGCCATTTTTGTGCTGCTGACAAGAACCTTTGCCACCTACGGGATCGATTATCTGAAGCCCGCCTTCGCGTATGTGCTGGCGGCGGTGGCCATGCTTCTTTTATTTCTGGTTGTGGGTTACCCTCTGGTTGTGTTTTTCGGCGCAGGGCTGAATCCGGTTATCTTCCTGAAAAAGATTATGAACGTGGCAGTCTTTGGCTTTTCCACATCCTCCAGCGCGGCCACCCTTCCCCTGAATTACAGGACCTGTACCCAGGAGTTCGGGGTGGATGAGACCATCGCCTCCTTTGTGCTGCCTCTGGGCATGACGGTCAACATGAACGGCACGGCGATTATGCAGGTGATTGCCACGGTGTTTATTGCAGGATGCGCAGGGTATGATATCAGTCTGACCCAGCTGGTGGTGGTGGCGCTTCTGGCGCTTATTGCGTCGGCGGGAACCCCGGCGGCGCCGGGAGCCGGTGCTATCGTGCTGTTTACCATTCTGTCGGGAGTGGGATTTGTCAACGAGGGGGCCCTTCTGGCGTACTCCCTGATTCTGGCCATCAACCGTCCGATTGAGATGCTTGTAACTGCCCTGAATGTGGTGGGAGACGCGGTTACCAGCATCATTGTGGCGAAAAGCGAAGGGCTTTTGGACGAGGAGAAGTATAACATAAGGTAGAAAGTCCTTGTAGCCCTGGCGGCTTTATGGTATAACAGAATACAACTGGTTCGAGAACCTCCCAGTATAAAAAACTAGGCAAAAGGAAGAAACACACTGTTTTGGACAGGGTGCTGCTTTTGCTGTTCTTGAGGTCCTTAAGATCATGCAGAAGCAGCCTTTTTGCATTTCATGTGACAGGAAATGCGGGGGCTGCAATGTACAGGAAGGAGAGATCAACAAAACGATGAAGAGAAAGGTAATTATTGATTGTGACCCGGGGATTGACGACAGTCTGGCGTTGATGCTGGCCCTTTCCATGGAGGAGATCTGTGTGGAGGGAGTCACGGTTGTCTGCGGCAATTGTCCGGTGGACATGGGGGTTGCCAACGCGGGGAAAGTCCTGGCTTTTATGGGACGGCTGGATATTCCGGTATTTTCCGGAGCCTGCAGGCCTTTAAGGAGGAAGTATGCGGACGCCCTTGATACTCATGGAAGGGACGGGCTTGGGGAGAGTTTTCTGCCTGAAGCGGAAGGCTGCAGGCAGGACATGGATGCTGCGGCATTTTTGGCAGAGACCCTTGAAAGGGAGCCATGCTCCATTATCGCCCTGGGCCCTATGACCAATCTGGCAATGCTTCTTGAGAAAAATCCCGGGGCTTTTGGCCGGATTGAGGAGATCGTGTCCATGGGAGGGAATTTTAAGAGCCGGGGGAATTGTTCGCCGGTGGCAGAGTATAACTATTGGGCGGATCCGGACAGCGCGTCCAAGGTCTATGAGGCCATGGGGAAGCTGGGCAAGCGGGTTCATATGGTGGGGCTTGATGTGACCAGGAAAGTTGTTCTGACCCCGGATCTGCTGGAATATTTAAAGCGTCTGACCCCGGAGACGGGTGCATTTGTGGAGAAGATCACAAAGTTCTATTTTGACTTCCACTGGCGGCAGGAGCATCTTATAGGGTGTGTTATCAATGACCCTCTGGCGGTGGCATATTTTGCCGACAGAAGCCTGTGCCGGGGATTTGAAGCTTATACCCAGGTGGAGACAGAGGGGATTTGCGTGGGACAGACAGTGGTGGATTATACAGGCGGAGGAACGGGAAGCCTGGCAGGGGTGAATTTTTACAAGAAGGCGGCTAATTCCGTCATACTGACCCAGGTGGATGTGCAGGCCTTTTTCCGGATGTTTTTCGGCAGGATTTCAGGGAGAGACGAAGAAAGCCTGGATCTTCTTCCAGGACTTATAAGGGAGGGCGAGGTATGAATCAGAAAAAAATAACCGTGTTCCATATTTGCCTGACGGCTATGGCAGTGGGCATCAACGCGGCAGGCGGGCAGCTGGCTTTGCTTCTGCGCCTTCCCGTTTATCTGGACAGCATCGGCACAATTTTGACGGGAGCGCTTTTGGGGCCGTGGTTTGGGATGCTGCCCAGCTTGTTAAGCGGGCTTCTTATGGGGATAACCACGGATATCTATTCCCTATATTTCGCCCCGGCAGGGATGGTTACCGGGCTTATGAACGGCCTTGTGTGGCAGAAATGGATTCGAAAAAAAGCCGGAAGCCAGGCAGGGGCAGGAGGACGGCTGTGGCTTGCCGCGCTGGCTGTATCCATCCCGGGTACCATGGTCAGTTCCATGATCTGCGCCGTGGTTTTTGGAGGAGTTACGTCCTCCGGTTCCATGGTTTTGGTGCAGCTGCTGGCAAAAACGCCGCTGGGCATGACCGCCAGCATTTTTCTGGTACAGATTATTACGGATTATTTAGACAGGGCTATAAGCATGTTTATGGTGTTGTATCTGATCCGTGCGCTGCCGGGCAGGTTATTAGAAAAACTGGGGTGCCGGGTGCGCCCGGGGACAAAGGAGAGGAGATAGACATGGGAGTGCCCAAGGAGCGGTACAGCAGAATTACGGGAAAGAACGAAAGGGAAATATGCCTTTTAAAGGGCTTTCCGTGCAGATGGGGCAAATGTACGTTCTGTGACTATATAGAGGACAACGGCAGCGACGGGCAGGCTATGGCCAGGCTAAACCGGCAGGTGCTTGGGAATGTTACGGGAGAGCTGGGGGCGCTGGAGGTTATTAATTCCGGCAGCTGTTTTGAGCTTCCTCAGGAGACGCTTGATGATATTGCCGGGATTCTGAGGGAAAAACATATAGGGCGGCTTTTTTTGGAGTCTCACTGGATGTACCGGAGGCGGCTGGACGAGATGAGAGATAAGATGGGGGTGCCCCTTGTGTTTAAGATCGGGGTGGAAACCTTTGACCGGGATTTCAGGGAGCGCATTCTCAACAAACACGCGGATTTTGAAAGCCCGGGCCAGGTGGCGGAGTATTTTGATTCCCCCTGCCTTATGGTGGGGATAAAGGGGCAGACCAGGGAGATGATTAAGAAGGATATAGACTATCTGAAAACGTACTTTAAACTTGGCACGGTGAATGTGTACAATAACAATACCACCTCCATTAAGAGGGATGAGGAACTGGTGCGGTGGTTTATGGATGAGTATTCCTGGCTTCTTACCGATCCGTCGGTGGAAGTGCTGTATGAGATCACGGATTTCGGGGTAGGGTGACAGGCAGGAAAGAGAAGCGTCAGGATGCGGCAAGGAGGTATATGAGCGGATGGAACCGGTAAAAGTGAGAAATGTCATAATCGGAAAGGGAAAGCCGAAAATCTGCGTCCCCATTGTGGCTGCAAAAGCCCGGGATATTTTACAGGAGGCGCGGACATTTGCACAGCTGCCTATCGATATGGTGGAGTGGAGGGTGGATTGGTATGAGGACGCCCCGGATCTTTCGAAGGTTTTAAAGACAGCCGGGGATTTGAGGGAATGCCTTAAGGATATCCCCTTTTTATTTACGTTCCGCACGGCGAAAGAAGGCGGGGAGAAAGCCCTGGCGGCCCAGGATTACATAGAGTTAAATAAGGCGGCGGCTGAAAGCGGATACGTGGATTTGCTGGATGTGGAGCTCTTTACCGGGGACGAGGCCGTGGCGGCGGTGATTGAACACGCCCACCGCCGCCAGGTAAAGGTGATTGTGTCCAGCCATGATTTCAGGAAAACCCCTTCCAGGGACGAGATACTGGGGCGTCTTAGAAAGATGCAGGAGCTGGGAGCGGACATCCCCAAGATAGCGGTGATGCCGTTAATTAAAAAGGATGTGCTGACGCTTTTGGAGGCCACCCTGGAGATGAGCGAACACTATGCCAGAGGCCCCATCATCACCATGTCCATGGCCGGGATGGGGGTGGCAAGCCGGCTTGTGGGCGAAACCTTCGGATCTGCCGTAACGTACGGAGCGGCGGGGAAGCAGTCGGCACCTGGCCAGGTGGATGCAGGGCAGCTGGCAGAGGTGCTTGCGGTGATTCATGAGAGCCAGATAATAAATTAAAAGCTCAAAATTAAAAGCTGAAGGAATAACTTCTTTCCAAGCCCTCTTTTCTATGCTATAATAGGGAAAGGCTAAACAAAGGAGACGTAAAGCCATGAGATGGAACCGAGTGTTGTTAAAATTAAGCGGAGAGGCCCTGGCGGGCCCGAAGAAGACGGGATTTGACGAGGACACGGTGAAGGAAGTGGCCCGCCAGGTCAAGGTATCTGTAGATGCAGGGGTGGAAGTGGGCATCGTCACCGGCGGAGGAAATTTCTGGCGGGGGCGCACCAGCAGTGACATGGATCGGACCCGGGCGGATCAGATCGGTATGCTGGCCACGGTGATGAACTGTATCTATGTGTCGGAGATATTCCGGAATGCAGGGATGAGGACGGAGATCCTGACCCCCTTTGCCTGCGGGACTATGACCAAACTGTTTTCCAAGGATCTGGCCAACGAATATTTCAGCCAGGGGAAAGTGGTATTCTTTGCAGGAGGGACGGGGCATCCCTATTTTTCCACGGACACGGGCATTGCCCTCAGGGCGGTGGAGATGGAGGCCGACGTGATACTGCTTGCAAAATCCATTGACGGGGTGTATGACAGCGATCCGGCTGTGAATCCCGATGCGAAAAAGTATGACACCATTACCATTGAGGAGGTCATTGACAAAAAGCTGGCGGTGGTGGATCTGACGGCGTCCATTATGTGTATGGAGCATCGGATCAGCATGGCGGTGTTTGATCTGAATGAAACGGACGGCATTGCCAATGCCATGCAGGGAAAAATAAACGGTACCATTGTGACCGTATAATCAGGAGGAAATCATGCAGGAATTGTTAAAACCCTATGAGGACAAGATGAATAAAACATTGGAGGTTCTCCAGAGCGAGTACGGAACCATCCGGGCCGGAAGGGCCAACCCCCATGTGCTGGACCGGATCAAGGTGGATTACTACGGCACGCCTACCCCTCTGCAGCAGGTGGGCAACATCTCCGTACCGGAGGCCCGCATGATTGTGATACAGCCCTGGGAGAAGAACCTTCTTAAGGTTATTGAGAAGGCTATTCTCACGTCGGATTTGGGTATCAATCCAACCAATGACGGCACGGTGATCCGCCTGGTATTTCCGGAGCTTACGGAGGAGCGGAGAAAACAGCTGGCCAAGGATGTGAAGAAAAAGGGCGAGGCCGCCAAGGTAGCGATGCGCAACGTGCGCCGGGATGCCAATGACAGCTTCAAAAAGATGGAGAAAGCCGGGGATCTGTCCGAGGACGATCTGGATCTTGCCATTGACAAGATTCAGAAGATGATCGACAAGATGACGGATAAGGTGGACAAGGCTGTGGAGGCCAAGACAAAGGAAATCCTTACGGTATAAAACCAATACAGGGGGCGGGAATTTACCTGCCCTTTGTGTGTGTGAGGAATGCAGGAGAGATCTATGAGTTTAGAGAATATGGTGATACCGCAGCACGTGGCAGTCATTTTGGACGGCAACGGCCGGTGGGCCGAAAAGCACGGAGTTCCCAGGGCTATGGGCCACAAGGCGGGATGTGAGACGCTTGAGAAGATGGTCCGGGCTGCCTCCGATGCGGGGCTTAAATATTTTACGGTCTACGGGTTTTCCACGGAGAACTGGAAGCGGTCCCAGGAGGAAGTGGGAGCGCTGATGCAGCTGTTCCGGTTCTACATGGTGCGGCTTTTGAAGATTGCCTCGGCAAACAATGTGCGGGTGAGGATGATCGGGGACAAGACGCGGTTTGCATCTGACATTATAAAAGGGATCGACGATCTGGTGGAAGGGACCAGGGACAATACGGGCATGACCTTTGTCATTGCCATTAACTACGGCGGAAGAGACGAGATTGTGCGGGCCGCAAGGAAGCTGGTAAATGCTTACAGGCAGTCGGGAAAGGATGCGGAGTGTATCGGCGAGGAGGAGTTCGCCTCTTTCCTGGACACGGCAGATATTCCGGATCCGGATCTGATGATCCGCACCAGCGGGGAACTGCGCCTGTCCAACTATCTGTTGTGGCAGCTGGCCTACTCGGAATTTTATGTTACGGACTGTCTGTGGCCGGATTTTAATAAGGAAGAATTAGAAAAAGCCATTCTTGCGTATAATAAGAGAGAGCGCAGATTCGGCGGCAGGGTTTAGCATAGGAGGTGATGGGATGTTTGCAACCCGGCTGATTAGCGGGATTATCCTGGTGATTCTGGCAGTCTTGATCGTGGGTGCCGGCGGAAGTGTACTGTTTGCGGTTAACGGGGCCGTCTCTATGGTGGGGCTGTTTGAGCTTTACCGGGTGTTAAAGATCGAGAGGACGCCTCTTGCCGCCATCGGGTATCTGGCCTGCGGGGCCTACTACGGCCTTATCTGGTTCGACGGCCATAAGTATGTGACGCTGATGGCTATCGCGGTTTTGATGTGCCTTATGAGTTTCTATGTATTTACGTTTCCAAAGTACAAGACGGAGGAAGTGACGGCGGCATTTTTCGGCGTGTTCTATGTGGCGGTTATGCTGTCCTACCTGTACCAGGTGCGGCAGATGCCGGACGGCTGCTATCTGGTGTGGCTTATCTTTTTCAGCTCCTGGGGGTGCGACACCTGTGCCTACTGCGCGGGAAAACTGTTGGGCAGACACAAGATGACGCCGGTTCTCAGTCCCAAAAAGACCATAGAGGGTGCCGTGGGCGGCGTGGCAGGTTCCGCGGCGCTGGGATACGCATATGCGGTTATTCTGGGACAGCATATGATGGAGCTTCGCAACCCTTACGCGGCCTGTGCCCTGGCCTGCGGCGTAGCGGCTCTCATCTCCCAGGTAGGGGATCTGGCTGCGTCGGCCATTAAGCGGAACCATCAGGTGAAGGACTACGGCCATCTGATTCCCGGCCACGGAGGGATTCTGGATCGGTTTGACAGCATGATCTTTACGGCGCCGGCCATCTATCTGGTGATCACGCTGATGGGGTAGGCATTGGGCGGGCAGGCCGGTATCCGGCCGGATGCCGGCTGTAAAAGGGGACGAAAGAGGAGAGCGGATACGATGAAACATATATCGATTTTAGGTTCCACCGGTTCCATAGGAACTCAGACGCTGGAAGTGGCGGAGAATAACGGGGATATTCAGGTGACGGCGCTGGCAGCCGGACAGAATATCCAACTTCTGGAGAAGCAGATACGCAAATTTCACCCGGTTTTAGCCTGCGTGTGGGATGAGGATAAGGCGAGGGAACTCAGGATAAAGACGGCGGATCTGCCGGTGCGGATCGTGTCGGGCATGGAAGGGCTTCTGGAGGCGGCCACGGAGCCTTCGGCGCAGATCGTGGTTACGGCCATTGTGGGCATGATCGGCATCCGGCCTACTATCGCGGCCATGGAGGCGGGAAAGGATATTGCCCTGGCCAACAAGGAGACGCTGGTGACGGCAGGGCATATTATCATGCCTCTTGCCAGGGAGAGAGGCGTAAGGATCCTGCCGGTGGACAGCGAGCACAGCGCCATTTTTCAGTGTCTTAAGGGTGAGGATGAGAGGGGGATTCACAAGATCCTTCTCACGGCTTCCGGAGGGCCTTTCAGGGGAAAAACACGGAAAGAGATGGAAACGGTTACGGTGGAGGATGCCCTGAAACATCCCAACTGGTCTATGGGAAGGAAGATTACCATCGACTCTTCCACCATGGTCAACAAAGGGCTGGAAGTGATGGAGGCTAAGTGGCTGTTCGGGGTGGAGATGGATCAGGTCCAGGTGGTGGTTCAGCCAAAGAGCATTATCCATTCCATGGTGGAATTTGACGACGGCGCTGTCATGGCGCAGCTTGGCACCCCGGACATGAAACTGCCGATTCAGTACGCCCTGTACTATCCGGAGAGACGATTTCTTCCGGGTGAGAGGCTGGATTTCTGGAGGCTGAACCAGATCGCCTTTGAGAAGCCGGATTTTGCGAATTTCAGAGGGCTTTTGCTGGCGTACCGCGCCGGAAAGAGAGGCGGAAGCCTTACCACGGTGTTCAATGCGGCAAATGAGTGGGCGGTCAATGAATTTTTAAACCGGCGGATTTCTTATCTGGACATTACGGATCGGATTGAGCGGGCCATGGAGGAGCATAAGGTTTCAGACAATCCCTCCGTGGAGGACATCCTGGAGGCGGAGGCCTGGACGTATGAGCTTCTGTCTGGCGCGGGACAGCTTTGAAAGGCAGATTTTTTATAGAAGGCAGGGATTAAAAGTATGAGCATGGCTGTGGCGATTCTCGTGTTCGGGATTATTATCCTGATCCACGAGTTTGGACACTTCATTGTGGCAAAAAAATGCGGCATCGGCGTGGTGGAGTTCTCCATAGGCATGGGGCCCCGCCTGTGCAGTTTTGTGAAGGGGGAGACCAGGTATTCTGTGAAGGCGCTGCCCTTCGGCGGCTCCTGCATGATGCTGGGAGAGGACGAGGACGACGCCAACCCCAAGGCGTTTAACAACAAGCCGGTGTGGTCTAGGATCGCGGTTATTGCCGCAGGTCCTGTGTTTAATTTTCTTCTGGCATTCGTCCTGGCCCTGGCAATCGTCCATGTGGCCGGGTACGATTCGGCGGAGCTTACAGGGGTTCTGGACGGATTTTCGGCCAAAGAGCAGGGGATGCAGGCCGGTGACGTGATCACCCGCTTAAACAGGGAGAAGGTGAGGGTGTACCGGGATGTGACCATGTATATGTATCTGCATCCGTCGGATCCGGTGAATGTGGAGTTTGTGAGAACCCTGGAGGATGGAACCAGCACGGTGCACACGGTCCGCCTGGAACCGCGGTATTCCAAGGAGCACGGCGGGTATATGCTGGGGATTCAGACAAAGGGGTACCGCCAGCCTGCAGAAGGGATCTTTGAGACTGTGAAATACGGGGCCTATGAGGTGGTCTACTGGATGAAGACCGTGATAAAGAGCATCGGCATGATGGTACGCGGTCAGGTGGGAGCCCAGGATATGGCGGGGCCTGTGCGGCTGGTGAGTATGATTGACGACACGGTGGAGGAGACGAAGCAGTACGGGCTGGAGACCATGCTTCTGACACTGGCCAACCTGTGTGTCATGCTGAGCGCCAACTTAGGCGTCATGAACCTGCTTCCCATTCCCGCGCTGGACGGCGGGCGGCTGGTTTTCCTTATTGTGGAGGCCCTTCGCGGAAAACCGGTTGACAAGGAGAAGGAGGGCATGGTTCACATGGCGGGGATGGCTCTTCTCATGGGATTTATGGTGTTTGTGCTGTTTAATGATATTGCCATGCTCCTCTTTAAATAGATATATGCAGAGCTGACAGGCGGTCAGTTTTCGGAGAAAAGGACAGAAGGTGCGAAGCCTGCGGACGGGCATTAGCAGGCAGTGCTGGGGGAGTACAAAACGGAAAAATAACCGGAGAAGGAGAGAGGTATGTTCAGAGAAGAGACGAGAACCGTGCAGATAGGGGATCGCACAATAGGCGGCGGCAGCCCGATTCTGATTCAGTCCATGTGCAACACCAAAACAGAAGACGCAGGCGCTACTGTGGCGCAGATTCTGGAGCTGGAGAGGGCCGGCTGCGAGATTATCCGGGTGGCGGTTCCCACCATGGAGGCGGCAAAAAGCCTGGGCGAGATTAAAAGGCAGATACACATTCCCCTGGTGGCGGACATTCACTTTGACTACCGGCTGGCCATTGCGGCTATCGAAAACGGTGCGGATAAGATACGCATAAACCCCGGCAATATCGGATCCGCCGACAGGGTGAGGGCTGTGGTGGAGAAGGCAAAGGAGAGGCAGATTCCCATCCGGGTGGGTGTCAACAGCGGATCTCTTGAGAAAGAGCTTATCGAAAAGTACGGGGGAGTGACGGCACGGGGAATCGTGGAAAGCGCCCTGGATAAGGTACACCTGATTGAGGATATGGGATATGACAATTTGGTTATCAGCCTTAAATCGTCGGACGTCCTCATGTGTGTGGAGGCCCACAGACTGATAGCCGGCAGGACGATATATCCTCTTCATGTGGGAATCACAGAGGCGGGAACTGTGACGGCGGGCAACATTAAGTCGGCCATAGGTCTCGGCCTTATTTTGAATCAGGGGATTGGGGATACCATAAGAGTTTCACTGACAGGGGCCCCGGTGGAGGAGGTTAAGTCGGCAAAGCTGATTCTTAAGACCTTAGGGCTCAGAAAAGGCGGCGTTACGGTGGTTTCCTGCCCTACCTGCGGGAGAACCAGGATCGATCTTATCGGGCTGGCCCATAAGGTGGAGACGATGGCGGCACAGTTCGATGACCTGGATGTGAAGGTGGCTGTTATGGGCTGCGTGGTCAACGGGCCCGGGGAGGCTAAAGAGGCGGATCTGGGGATTGCCGGAGGTATCGGGGAAGGGCTTCTCATAAGGAAAGGTGAGATCGTCAGGAAGCTGCCGGAGGAGTCGCTTCTTCCGGCTCTCAGGGAGGAGCTTTTAAAGCTGCGTGAGGAAATGTCAGGAGTGGGATTATGACGAAAGGATTTCTGGAAGTATTTCCTGAACTGAACATAGGGAATGAGTTAAAGGGGCTTTTAAAACTGGTGGAGGTGGAGCGGATCTCGGCCCCCAGGGACAGAAGCTCTCTTCGCATTTATATTAACAGCCCGCGGCTCATTGACAAGAGAACGGTCCATGAGCTGGAGAAGGGCATCAGGGAACAGCTGTTTCCAGGAAAAAAACTGATTGTAAAGATCATGGAAAAGTACAGCCTGTCAGGCCAGTATAACCAGGAAAAGCTTTTTTTGGCGTACAGGGACAGTATGCTTTATGAACTGAAAAATTACAGTATTGTGGAGTACAACATCCTGCGGAAAGCCAAGTGTACATTTTCAGGGGAACATACGCTTCGGATGACCGTGGAGAATAACGGGGTGTTCCGGGAAAAGACCGGGGAGCTGAAACGGATCCTGGAAAAGATTTTCTATGAGCGGTGCGGCTTGCCCCTGGATGTGGAATACGAGTTTGTGGAGCCGTCCGAGTCTCTGCTCATTAAAGAGAGGGAAGCCCAAATCCAGAGAGAGATAGCGGAGCGGATCCGCAGCCATCCCGTGCTTTCCGGATCCTGTGATGGAGAGTCTTTTAAAGAGACAGGAAACTTAAATCCAGGTACAGGAGAGGGCGTGGAGACAGGGGGGAAAACACCGGTATCCTCTGGCCGGACAGGCGGGGCCCTGGGGGGCAGCGCAGCCCTGAAAGACAGCGGGGCCGCAGAAAAACGGCCGGCCGCCGCCGGGGGGAATTCCAAAGGGCCGGCAGAGGGCGGATGGGAAGGCGGAAAATCCGTTGGGGGAAAGCAGGGCCAGTGGAAAAAGCCTTTCTCCAGGGACGGCAGGAAATTTGGAAGCTACCAGAAAAAAAGCGACAACCCGGATGTGCTCTACGGGCGGGATTTTGAGGACGAATTTGTACATATCTGCGATATCGGCGGCGAGATGGGGGAGGTGTGTATCCGGGGGAAAATCATTGCCAAGGACAGCAGGCTTTTGAAAAGCGGCAAGACCATCGTGATCTTTGATGTCACCGACTTTACGGACACCATTACCATAAAGCTTTTTGTCCGGGAAGATGCCCTTGAAGACATTGACAAGGCTGTGGCCAAGGGGCAGTTTATCAAGCTGAAAGGCATGACCACCATCGACAAATTTGACGGGGAGCTGACTATCGGTTCCGTGGTGGGCATGAAAACGTGCGAGGATTTCTCGGATCAGAGGACGGACAACAGCCTGGTAAAGCGGGTGGAACTTCACTGCCACACCAAGATGAGCGACATGGACGGGGTCAGCGACGTGAAAGACATTGTGAAGCGGGCCAAAAAGTGGGGGATGCCGGCCATTGCCGTCACGGATCACGGGTGTGTCCAGGCATTTCCCGACGCCAGCCATGCTCTGGATAAAGGAGACGATTTTAAGATTATCTATGGGGTGGAAGGATACCTGGTAGATGACGAGAAGCAGCTGGTGGAGAACGGGAAGGGGCAGAGCTTCGACGACCCTTATGTGGTGTTTGACATTGAGACCACGGGATTTTCTCCCATTGCCAACCATATCATTGAGATCGGCGCGGTGCGGGTGGAGCAGGGGAAGATCGTGGACCGGTTCAGCACCTTCGTGAATCCTGACGAGCCTATCCCGTTCAGGATTGAGGAGCTGACAGGGATCAATGACGCCATGGTTTTAAAAGCCCCCGGGATCGATAAAGTCCTGCCGGACTTTTTGGGGTTCTGTGAGGGTGCGGCCCTGGTGGCTCACAACGCCTCCTTTGACGTCAGCTTTATTGACAGAAACGCAAAACTTCTGGGGCTTGATTTTGATCCCACGGTTCTTGATACGGTTGCGCTTGCAAGGATTTTGATGCCCCAGCTTAGCCGTTACAAGCTGGATACCGTGGCAAAAGCCCTGAATATTTCCCTGGAGAACCATCACCGGGCAGTGGACGACGCAGGGGCTACGGCGGAGATCTTCGTGGCCTTTCTTAAAATGTTAAAGGCCAGGGATATGTCCACCCTGGAGGAGTTAAACAGGCTCGGCGATATGGACAGGAATAAGGTGAAAAAGCTTCCTTCCTACCATGTGATCATCCTGGCCAAGAATGATCTGGGAAGGACCAACCTTTACCGTCTGGTATCCTGGTCCCACATTGATTATTATTTTAAAAGGCCCAGGATTCCAAAGAGCCTTCTGAGAAAATACCGGGAGGGCCTGATTATCGGATCGGCCTGCGAGGCGGGAGAGCTTTATCAGGCTGTGCTTCGGGGAATTCCGGACACGGAAGTGGGAAAGATCGTGGATTTTTACGATTATTTGGAGATCCAGCCTCTGGGAAACAATGATTTTATGCTGCGGGATGAGGACAGTTCCATAAAAAGTGAGGAGGATTTAAAGGATATCAACCGGAAGATCGTCCACTTGGGGGAGCAGTTTCACAAACCGGTGTGCGCCACCTGCGACGTGCATTTTCTGGATCCTCAGGATGAGATATACCGCAGGATTATTATGTCCCACCGGAAGTTTAAGGACAGCGACGACCAGGCACCGCTGTATCTGCGCACGACCCAGGAGATGCTGGAGGAGTTTTCTTATCTGGGGGCGGACAAGGCGGAGGAGGTAGTTATCTTAAACACCCGGCGCATTGCCGACCAGTGCGAGAAAATTGCTCCGGTGCGGCCGGACAAGTGTCCGCCGGTCATCGAAAATTCCGATGAGACGCTGAGAGCGATCTGTTACAACCGGGCCCATGAGCTTTACGGGGATAATCTGCCGGAGATTGTGGTGGAGCGGCTGGAGAGGGAGCTGAATTCCATTATCTCCAACGGCTTTGCCGTTATGTATATTATTGCCCAGAAACTGGTGTGGAAGTCCAATGAGGACGGGTATCTGGTGGGATCGCGGGGGTCTGTCGGATCCTCCCTGGTGGCCACCATGTCTGGGATCACGGAGGTGAACCCCTTAAGCCCCCACTACTACTGCCCCAAATGCCACTATTCGGAGTTTGACTCGGAGGATGTGAAACAGTTTGCGGGGATGAGCGGCTGCGATATGCCGGACAAGGAGTGCCCTCAGTGCGGGACTTTGATGATGAAGGACGGCCATGACATCCCCTTTGAGACCTTTCTGGGGTTTAAAGGGGACAAGGAGCCGGATATTGACCTTAACTTTTCCGGCGAATACCAGAGCCATGCCCACGACTATACGGAGGTTATCTTCGGGAAAGGCCAGACGTTCAGGGCGGGGACCATCGGCACCCTGGCAGATAAGACGGCTTACGGGTATGTGAAGAATTATTATGAGGAGCGGGGAGATCGGAAGAGGGGCTGTGAGATCAACCGCATTGTCCAGGGGTGCGTGGGAGTCCGGCGGACGACAGGACAGCACCCGGGAGGGATTGTGGTGCTTCCTGTGGGGGAGGAGATTTACTCCTTTACCCCGGTTCAGCGGCCGGCCAATGACATGGAAACCACCACGGTGACCACCCATTTTGACTATCACTCCATTGACCATAACCTGCTGAAACTGGATATTCTGGGCCACGATGATCCGACCATGATAAGGATGCTGCAGGATCTGACGGGGCTGGATCCGGTGAAGGATATCCCTCTGGACTGTAAGGAGGTTATGTCCCTGTTCCAGAACACGTCGGCCCTTGGGATTATGCCGGAGGATATCGGCGGCTGTCCGCTTGGGGCCCTGGGAGTTCCGGAGTTTGGAACGGATTTTGCCATGCAGATGCTTCTGGATGCAAAGCCCAAGTATTTTTCGGATCTGGTGCGGATCGCCGGTCTGGCCCACGGAACGGATGTGTGGCTGGGCAATGCCAAGGACCTGATTTTAAGCGGGCAGGCCACGATTCAGACGGCTATCTGCTGCCGTGACGATATTATGGTGTATCTGATACAAAAGGGGATGGAAGAGGGGCTTTCCTTTACTATTATGGAGTCGGTGCGAAAGGGAAAAGGGCTGAAACCCGACTGGATCGAAGCCATGCTTGCCCATGATGTGCCCCAGTGGTACATCGATTCCTGCCTGAAGATCAAGTACATGTTCCCCAAAGCCCACGCGGCGGCCTATGTCATGATGGCGTGGCGGATCGCCTACTGCAAGGTGTTCTATCCTCTGGCCTACTATGCGGCATTTTTCAGTATCCGGGCCAGCGCCTTCAGCTATGAGCTTATGTGCCAGGGGAGGGACAAGCTGGAGTATTATATTGGGGACTACAAAAAGCGGTGGGATACCCTGTCCAAAAAGGAGCAGGATTCTATGAGAGATATGAGGGTAGTCCAGGAGATGTACGCCAGAGGGTTTGAATTTGAGCCCATTGATATCTACAGAGCCAAGGCCCGGGATTTCCAGATCGTGGACGGCAGGCTGATGCCTTCTTTTGCAAGTATTGACGGCATGGGGGATAAAGCGGCTGACGGTGTCGTGGATGCGGTGAAGGACGGCCCGTTTTTGTCAAAGGAGGATTTCAGGAACAGAACCAAGGTCAGCAAGACCATCTGCGATCTGATGAGCGATCTGGGGATCTTTGGGGATTTGCCGGAGTCCAATCAGCTGTCGCTGTTTGATTTTGGGTAGAATAATTATCTATAATTGGAAAAGGACAACTATTAATCATAATAGGTCGATATTTTAAGTCTATGTTCCAGCTGAAAAATCTCATATTATAATGGTAGGATTTTCAGGTGGAGAGAAGTTATGGATAACGAAAGTGTATTAAAAAAGATTGAAGAGCTAATGAGACAGCGTGGGTATACCAAGTATAAGCTGGCGAAGCTGAGCGGCATCAGCAAATCCACAGTCACTACCATATTCAATAAAAGAAGTACGGTCAGCTTGTACAATCTGTCCCAAATATGCCGGGCCTTCGGCCTGACGCTGTCGGAATTTTTTGCCATGCTGGAGGGCAAATCCGAGGAGAAGATGATACAGGATTTCCCGCTGGAGTGGTGGAGCAGCCTGCCGCCGGAGAAACGCCGCCAGGTGACTACCATTATGCGGACAATTGCGGAATTGGATTTACGCGGACGATAGTTAAAGAATGATGCTGCCCCGGAGCGGATGACTGAAAGCGCCGGAGCGGCATTTCTTTTTATTTTTACGATAAAGTGCGTCCTATGAAAAAAACGCCGGGCAGGAGCGCATTGGGGACACGTGTTTTTTGCCAATGAAAAGGTTTGCAGATTGTGGATTGTAACGAAATTGGTAATACAGAGGAAAAAGAAATTGACAGATGATTGACAATCCATCCCGGAACTATATAATGATAGTTACGGGTCGGGGAAAAGGCCCTGACGCGAATTATATTTTTGGAGGGATATTATGAGAAAGGCAGAATTGTTGAAGGTGTTTGTGGCATCGGCATCAGCCATCAGCCTGGCAGCATGTTCCGGTTCCGGAGGCGGGGAGACGACGGCAGCCCCGGAGACGACCACTGCGGCACAGACCACGGAGGCAGAAACCGAGAGTGAGGAGACCGGGGCCGCAGAACAGGCCCAGGGGCCGGTAACCTACGAGGGAAAAGGCAGCGGTTACGGAGGCGAACTGAACCTGAAGGTTACTATTGACGGGGATACCATCACGGAACTTGAGCTGGGGGAGCATCATGAGACCAATGTGGTGATGGACAGGGCATTTCCCGTTATCCGTGACCGGATCCTTGAGAACAACACTCCGGTGGTGGACAGCGTGACGGCGGCAACCTTTTCCTCTTATGGGGTGAAAGCGGCTGTGGCGGACGCAATGGCCCAGGCAGGCCTTGAGGTGGAGGATATTACCATGGCGACTGCGGGACCTGAAAAAGAGGCTGAGACCCTGGAGGATGTGACGGCGGATATTGTGGTGGTAGGCGGCGGCCCTTCCGGGCTTGCGGCGGCGATTACGGCCAAGCAGACCAAAGAGGATGTGAACGTGATTGTGGTGGAGAAGATGGATATCCTCAGCGGAAACGGCAAGTTTGATATGAATTTTTATGATCTGATCAATTCTGAGGCACAGAAAGCGGCCGGCAATGAGCAGTGGACTGTAAATCAGGTGGAGAACTTTATAGAGGCAAAGTCCTCGGCCGGAGACAGCCCGGAGAGGGTTAAGGTGTGGGCTGAGCAGGAGAACGTGCTGGATGCATGGCTTCGGGACATGGGCGTTAACCTGGACTACAATTACGGCGCCATGAACCACATGGCAAAGGAAGATCAGTATGCCGGGGAGGTCATCCAGGCAGGTATGGAGGAGTGCGCAAGGGATCTTGGCATTGATATCCGCACAGGCACGAAAGGCCTGGATCTGATTATGGAGGACGGCCGGTGCACCGGCGTCACCGTGGAGAACAACGACAACGAGAGCTACGGGATCAAGGCCCAGTACACCATTATCGCCACCGGCGGCTTCTGCAGCAGCAAGGAGCTTTTGGGCGAGTACGCCCCGGGCTATGAGGTGTTCAACACGTCCAACCAGATGGGAACTACCGGTGATTTCGTGAAGGTGTTTGAGAAGAACGGCTTTAAGCTGGAGCACATGGACAATGTCAGACTGTTCCCCAACATTATTGTTCCCCGCAGGGATCTGACCGGAGGAGCGGATCTGAGCCTTCTTGTCAATAAAGAGGGCGCCCGGTTTATCTCCGAGAATGCGGGCGGCCTGGAGCTTGGCAATTCTATACAGGCCCAGCCGGACGGGGCGGTGTTCTCCATTACGGACAAGACAGGGTATGATTCGTTCTACCGGATCCGCAAGCATGTGGGCTTGGGGTACTACTCTCAGGGGGAGACCCTTGCAGAGCTGGCAGAAGCCTTAGGGATAGACGGGGCAGGCCTGGAAGCCGCGGTTGCGGAATTTAACGCGGCGGCAGAGGCCGGCACGGAGGATGCGCTTTTGGAAGCGGTTCCCTCCCGCCAGCTGGATGCACAGGGCCCCTACTACGGCGTGCGCATCGAGGCAGCCAACCATATGACCAAGGGCGGCGTTTCCTGCAATGAAAATGCCCAGGTGCTGTATGAGGACGGAACTGTGGTGGAAGGTTTGTACGCCTCCGGGGAGGTAACGTGGCAGTCCGGCGGTTACTCCCAGTCCGTGTCATTCGGCCGGGTTGCAGGAGAGCAGGCGGCTTTAAATCTGAAATAGCAGGCAGATAAACACAAGAAGGCTTCCGGTTATGACGGGAGCCTTCTTGTTTGTTCACTGGTATCCTTAAGACAGTAATCCAGATCGCCATTTAAAATTGCCGTAGGCGGCCTGGTTCGCTGCCATTATGTGCATCTTCCTGTCTGGGCGGTAACTCTTGTTTTTGGGGATAGTAACCGTTCAGATATCCCCTAACCCGGATAAAGGGGAACTTTAGATTCGTCCTATTGCTGTATTGTTGAGTGAGTAAAGTTGGGGCGGAGATTGTCGTGGGGCCAGCGAGGGGAGTCAGGCTGTGTGCCGACCGGGTTCAGATATGCCAGACGTTCCGATGAGCCCAAAGCGGAAAACACTCGGGGTG
>JAAWLV010000209.1 GCA_022798105.1 Hungatella sp. | reverse complement strand
GACGTAACCCCCCAATACATTATATAGTTTTTGCTACACCCCATAAGAAACGAAATACCTTCTCCTAAAAGAGCCAGCTACCCCGCTGGCTCTTTTACTATAATTAGAACAGATACAGATATGGGGGGACTATGGGGAAATTTCACAAGAACTGTGAGATTATTTAGCAGAATTTTAGGTTGTATAATTTGCGGGAATCATTTAAAATAGAAAAACGGGAAAAGTTGCAATGCAGGAAGGGAATAATGTATGGTATTGGTAAATCAGGAGGGAATCAACAGGCAGGCATTGTTTGCAGATGAGAATGAAGAATTCCGTATTCCGGCAGAGCCGGATGCAGGGCAGACCGTTACCCTGCGTTTCAGGACAGCCAAAGATAATATAGATTGTGTGTACTACAGGGAACAGGGAGAGAATGAGGAGAAGGCTTTTGTAAAGACCGGGTCGGATGGCCTGTTTGACTATTATGAATATAAGACGGAAGTGCCGGATCATACGGTAAGATATCATTACCGTGTGGTAAAAGGGCAAGAGTGCTGTTATTATAACCGTTTGGGGGTGTGTCCGGAGGCGAAGGATTGCTTTGATTATCAGATAACACCGGGATTTCATACGCCGGACTGGGCCAAGGGAGCGGTGATGTATCAGATTTTTGTGGATCGGTTCTGCAACGGGGACCCTTCCAATGATGTGGAAGACGGCGAGTACATTTATATAGGCAGGCCGGTGTACCGGGTGAAGGACTGGAATCAGAATCCCTCCGCCATGGATGTGGGATGTTTTTACGGCGGCGATCTGCAGGGAGTATGGAACAAACTGGATTACTTAAAAGGGCTGGGGGTTGAGGTAATCTACTTTAATCCTCTGTTTGTCTCCCCGTCCAATCATAAATATGACACCCAGGATTACGACCATATTGATCCCCATTACGGATGTATCGTGAAAGACGGGGGCGACGCAGTAGGCCTGGGGGATATAAACAATGACAATGCATCCAAATACCGGATCCGTTCTGCGGATCCGGAAAATTTAAAAGCCAGCGATGAATTTTTTGCACGTTTTGTGGAGGAAGTCCACCGAAGGGGCATGCGGGTAATCATGGACGGTGTATTTAATCACTGCGGTTCTTTTAACAAGTGGCTGGACAGAGAAAGGATTTATGAGCACAGCGGATGCTATGAACCGGGAGCCTATGTGTCAAAGGAAAGCCCGTACCATTCTTTTTTTAAATTCCATAATGAAGATGCCTGGCCCTACAACGGCCATTATGACGGCTGGTGGGGGCACGATACACTGCCCAAACTAAACTATAAGGATTCACCCAAACTGTACCAGTATATTTTGGATATTGCAAAAAAATGGGTTTCACCTCCCTACAATGTGGACGGATGGCGCCTGGATGTGGCGGCAGATCTGGGCCACACCAGCGAATACAACCATATGTTCTGGCAGGATTTCCGAAAGGCAGTGAAGGAGGCAAACCCGGAGGCAATAATTCTGGCGGAGCACTATGGAGATCCGGGAAGCTGGCTTCAGGGCGATCAGTGGGACACGGTGATGAATTATGATGCTTTTATGGAGCCTGTCACCTGGTTTCTTACAGGTATGGAGAAACACAGCGATGAGTACAGCGAAGCCATGTACGGCAACGGAGAGGCATTTTTCCAATCCATGTTCTATCATATGAGTAAGATGCAGACCCAGTCTGTGAATATTTCCATGAACGAGCTGTCCAACCATGATCACAGCCGTTTTCTCACCAGGACCAATCGGACCATTGGGCGTATCGCTACAGCCGGATCGGAGGCGGCGGAGGAAAAGATTCACAAGGGGATTTTCAGGGAGGCGGTGCTGATCCAGATGACATGGCCGGGCGCTCCTACAGTGTATTACGGCGATGAGGCAGGGGTCTGCGGATGGACGGACCCGGATAACCGGAGAACTTATCCGTGGGGAAAGGAAGATCTGGAGCTGATCGAGTTCCACAAATATATGATTGCCCTTCATAAACGGTGTCCGGCGCTGTGCAGAGGGGCTTTAAAGCAACTTCTTGCCGATTACCAGTTTATCAGTTACGGGCGCTTCCTGGGCAATAATTGCTGCGTTGTAGCCGTGAACAACAGCGATAAGGAGCGTGAGGTGAAGATACCGGTGTGGGAGATTGGGATTATGGATGACGACAAGCTGACGAGGGTAATGGCCACCAATACAGACGGATACAATGCGGGATTCGTTGTCTACGGCGTTGAGGACGGCCATGTCTCCCTGACTGTAGATGCCTACTGCGGAATTTTGATGATTTGCAACAAAAAAACTTGATTTTTCAACCAGGCTGTGATGGATGCAGGACATGCCGCAGTGGCGGAACTGGCAGACGCACAGGACTTAAAATCCTGCGGGACTAATCTCCCGTGCCGGTTCGATTCCGGCCTGCGGCACTTAAAAAGCCTTGATTTTTCGGGGCTTTTTTGTTTTTGTGTTGCATTTCGTGTTGCATAGTTGCTCAAAGTGGCTGTTTGCGATACTATCCATGGCTTTGGTTTTATCCGCTAAAGCATGCCGATATACGGCTTTTAAAGTACTGTCTGAACTCCATCCGCCGCGTTGCATGATATAGGCATCTGGAATTCCCAAAGCATGTTGTATGCTGGCTGAATAATGTCTAAGATCATGGAAACGAAAATGGTGAAGTCCTGCTTTTCGGAGGGCAATTCGAAAATGGTCCGTAATCCCTCCAGGTGTGAGTTCTGTAATTCTCCCCTTTTTTTTCTTCCATTTTTCAGCAACAAAATCCGGATAGTCGATAAAACGATCACCGGCATATGATTTGGGCTGCTTAATAATCCATTCATTGTCTGGAGTTCGAATCATATTTCGGCATACATGGACGCGATTACCATCAATATGGTCCGTGTCGAGTGCGCAAATCTCTCCCCGTCTCATTGGGCCAAAGGCGGCCAGGAGCACAGGGAGCTCCATATCGGTTCCGGCTACGTGCTGCATGAGGAGCCTGATTTCCGCATCAGTAGGTATGTAAAGTTGTGGCCGTATCTTTTGCGGAAGAGCAGTTATAAGCCGCATAGAAGGTTTATATTGCTTCAATACAGCAGATATTAGTCCGTGGATGTTACGGACGCTTTTAGGACTTAGGGTGGTCGATTCTACATTTATGGCATGTTGGATGTTTTCCTGCGTCAGTCTGTTTAATTGGATATTCATCAGTGATTGGATATTGCGTCGTTGGATTCTCTTATAATCTCTAACAGTGCATGGCGATAAAACAGGTTCTCTGGCTTTGATATACGCATCCAGAGCCTCCCCGAAGGTCATAGTGGCAGGGGATTGCTGTGGCAGTTCTTTCTGCGCGGCAAATATGGCAGCCATTCGTTCTGCTTCCCGTCTGCCTGCAGAGGTGGGATCGTCAGAGGTAAAGGACTCATAGACCCGCCGCATTTTCTGTTTGCCTGTTTTGGCATCAATAACAGGTTTACCGGCCTTGTCTGTCATGGGTTCTGAATGGCTGTATACCAGACAGCGCCAGGAGCCAGAAGGTAGTTTCTTTGCTTTTGCCATAGTTGTATCATCCTCCTTAAAAATAAGTATAAAAAATACACCATACCTTTGACAGGAGGTGCCGGAGATGATACAATATTTTTGGGCATATGATTGTATCATCTTGGCACGTAGTCCAGGTATAGAATCTATGTAAGAGCCGTTCCTGTTGGCGCAGGGACGGTTTTTACATTTGACATTTGATTAGATTTGGCATATAATATGCTTAACAAGAGAACCGTTGACCAGTGAACGCCTGGCCGCCGGTAATGTTACAGCGAATAGCGCCTTA
>JAAWLV010000018.1 GCA_022798105.1 Hungatella sp. | reverse complement strand
GACGGTCTCCGTGGAAGCATGCTTTACCGCTGCGCCCGTAACAGTGACCTTGCAGGTTGCCTTGGTCTTCTTATAGACTGCGGTGATTGTAGCGGTGCCTTTCTTCTTAGCGGTGACTTTACCGTTTTTGTTTACGGTCGCAACGCCCTTGTTGCTTGTCCTGAACGTGGGTCTCACGGTCTTTTTGTTGTACTTCGCAGCCAATGTCGCGGTCTTGCCGACGCTTAACTTCACGCTCTTCTTGTTCAGGCTTACCTGTGCGACAGTGATTTTCATTCTCTTAGAGGTCCTGCCTTTATAAGTGGCTGTGATGTAAGCCGTCCCGGCTTTTCTGCCAGTCACGACGCCCTTTTTATTGACCGTTGCAACTTTCCTGTTGCTGGTCCTGAACTTGGCTTTGTTCGTGATGTTCTTCTTGTTATAAGTGGCTTTCACTTTGGTCGTCGTGCCTTTGCTGATGACGGTCTTAGAAGCCTTAACGACAGGCTTTGCATTTGCTGCGGATGCCTCGATAGGCTGGAACATAACGGTTAATGCCAATACGATTGCTGTTAATGCCATATATGCTTTCTTCATAATCATTCACTCCTTTATTGTTTTAGTCTTTATTTCACGTGTTTTTTTCCTCACGCAATTTTCACACGCTATCTCGCCCAGTCCCCGGCTTTTTAGGAGCCGATTGGGCTTTTATTGCCCCGCAGAGGGGCATGGGACACTCAGTTGTATGCCATGTAAAAAGTTATATCCTATATCTTGTATCATTTTTAGCCATATAATTCCCAACCCATAATTCTCATCCATCTCAAAGGGTTTTGTTTTAAGAAGAGTATATCTAATATGTTAGGCATAGTCAACAACATTCAACATTATTCAACGCTTTTATCATCTGAATCCCCTCCATCCATGCGTCCCTGCTGGTGCTGCGTAATATTTTCTGTAAAAAAATTTTTTAAAAACTACCCAGCTATGGGACTATGATTCTGGGAAATATGTGGTACATTTACAGTAGATTGGCAGTGCACCATTTCGGTGGTGTGACTGCTGATACTGTAAAATAATATTATCAGAAAAGGAGATTTCTATTATGGCTGGACAGGATAAAATGCTTGAAGCTGTGGCTGGTTTCGATGAGGCTCATCTTTATGAGGATTTTGAAGAGGGCGGCGCCCTGTATGTAAATAATTCTATGATTAAGGACAGTGAGAATCCGGGTTTTAAGGATGTCACCTTTGGCGTCATGGATGAAGCGACAGGTAAGCAAGGGCTTGTGACTATGACCGTGGAAGATGGCTTTGTAGAATCAGATGGAGACGGTAAGTCCGTTGTGTCAGTTGCTGCATATGGCATGAACGAGGTTTGGAATGATTCCGGCAAGTGGTCCGTACATGGTCTTGACCTTGGCAAATATGTGGATGGCTATGCGCAGCATGTGGCGGAAAAGCAGGTTTCCGAAACGCAGACACAGGCGGGGCATGGTAAGTTTTTGCGTGTCGCTGATTCCATGATTGCTGATATCCACGGAGATGAGCATCATAAGCGTGTCACGGTTGGTCTCATGGATGGACTTGGCAAGAAAACGGTCGGTACTATTGACGTTCCATATGAAGATATGGACCCGGACTGGGATGCGGTATCCCTGCCGAAATCACAGCAGGCGACCTACGTGGGGTTTGACTCTGGCAAGAATTATCTCTTTCATGAGATTGGCGGCGATATGCGTTCCATGCGCGGCAGCGAAATTATTGAGCAGGGCAATGTTTATGCGAGGAACAACTTGAAGGAAAAGCAGGCTCCTGAAGCGCAGACACAGGCAGTACAGAAAAAGCCTACCACTACTAATCTTTTGCGCGTGAACGATTCCATGATTAAGGATACCAAACGGGACGGATTGAAGGCTGTCACCATCGGTCTCCGGGATGCAGACGGCAAGGAAAAGCTTGGGACCATCTTCGTAGGGGATAAGCAGGTTAATTCTGATAAGAACACGACGGAGCTGCCGAAGAGCCAGCAGAAAGGTGCCCTATTTTAATGCTGCGTGAAGCTGCATAGAACACTCAGCTATATGGTTTGTAAATAGGTTTTATGTCACACATTTGTATCATAATTTTTTAAATTTATTTATACTCAATTCATTTAGTATAGTCAAGATTTTAGGCATGGTATGATTTATAAAAATGAATTGAGGGATTCAGTATGATTTCATATCAGCCTTTTTACAACACACTTCTACAAAAAAGCATAACAGAATATGCCTTAATTTTCAAACATGGGATTCCGGCAAATACGCTCCATAGGATGAAGCATGGGGAGGCAATCACCACAAAAACATTGGATACACTCTGTGAGATACTGGATTGCTCCGTCTCTGAAATACTGGAATACGTACCGCCAGAAAAAATATGAGCAGGACAGTTGTTGCATACAGGGTAACATGCCCTGCATTTTTTATTTGACTTTCGATTCAAAGAATTTTAGAAGGTCAGCATTTTCCAGACTTAGGAATTCCTCTGTCCATTCCCTTATCTTCTCTATGAATTTTTCATTTTCCATATGCTCCCACGGGTTCAGCGTTTCAGCGATGCCATACATGCGGGCGAGTATGACTGCTGTTTCTAAATATTTTCTGTCCATGCCTTACCAATTCCTTTCCTATATACGCTATATTGTATCTGTGCTACCATGCAGTGGGACAGCTTTTACGTCCTGTTATTATCTGCCCCCTATACTATACCATGCACCTCCTTCCTTACAAATCTGCACCCGTACTCTTTACAGAACTGCAAGCTGGAGTATCTGCCATTTGGCGCCAGTGTTAAAATTCATTACTCTGGCAAATATACTGCCATGCCTGTCCATTCCTTTTCTACATGGCTCACATCCGCATTTACACCCGCAGCGTCAGCTTATTATATCATTTACAGGCACAGGCATGGTTACAGGTTACAAATAGCAATCTTATCTATAACCTATGTTGTAACCTCAGAAATTCCCTATTTTTCAGTCTTTTCTATATATAGTTACAAAGTTACAACTATTCTTAAAAAATTCTTTGTGTAAATAATAATTATATATTCTGAGTATCTTTTGCTATGTAAAAATAATAATATATATGTAAACCTGTAACTTTGTAACCTGTAACCTCCTGCTCCCAGCAGGGTAAAACAGAAATATGCGGCGGAGATAATACCCTGACGCATATTTCTGTAAACTTCCGCAAATTTATTTTATTTATGGCTGTTTATATTCAATAATCCGTTAAGGGCGCAGCCTGCATCGCATTTGTATTCATCGAAGCAGAAGCTGCCGTCTAACCGGATACTTGGCTTCCAATGCAGCCCCTTCACGCCATCTGGGTCTTTCCTGATGAACTTCTTCTCCTTGTCATCGTAAGCATTCATGCAATGATAATCCCAGACCCATTCTTCATAGGATGGAACTTTCCGCGTCGTCTTGTCTTTTAATAATGTGCAGAAATCTTCATATTGCTGATGCCATGTTCCATCTTTATCCGGCAACACGTATTTTTCCAAAAAGCTGTAGTCCATCCAGTAACAGAATTCCCCTGTGTAACGGAGACCGTTGCGAAATTCATTCATTGATGGTCGAAACTGAAGCTGATTATGTGCATCATTGCTACAACATGTTGTCCATGTACGATTATACGAATTCGCGGGAAAATCGGCAAATACGTCCAGATTGATTCTGTCATCCTTATACCTGCCTGTGATTTTCTTGACGCCGCTTACGGCTTCCCAGTCTTCCTGCGTTCCAACCCATGCCTGCACCTGTTTCCAGAACGTCTGCGCTGAGATGTTCGTCTTATTGTGGTTCGTCACTTCGAACCAATTTGCGAACATATCGTAGAGCATTGGCACTGGGATGACATCAAATGAAATAATGTTCGGATATTCCTCGACAATCTCGTTCATGAACTGGAGTGCCGGGAGTGAATTCTCCATGATGCTTTTCTTTGCTGACGTAGCCTCCAGCACTTCTTCACTGTAATGCACCGGAACTTCCTCCAGACATTTACGCAGGATGTATTCGCTCACTTCCTTACGCTTTACATAATCATCACGGATATACTGCCTGTCGCCCTTATCCGTTGCGAACACTTTTTCGAACGGAAGCACTCGCATACAGCGGAATACAGATTCGGAAGCCCCTTTAAAACGCGGGACTTGGTTGCAGCATTGGATGAGTGTCATTGTCTTCCTTGCCGTAGAAGCCTTCTGGTAAATATTGCGGTACCTTACCGGCTCCATCCGCATGAGCTTTTTAAGCTCACCGTAGTTGTCAATTGCCCCTGCGCCTTCTTCAAGCTCATCGGATAAGACAGCCATTTTCCCTTCGATGTCCGCCATCCCGTATTGCTTGTCCGTAAGCTGGTTGAGGCTGTTTGTACATACATTAGTCTCACCACACACGGACTTTAAGGCGTTTAACGCCGTGCTTTTCCCGGATGACCCTGCTGCGATGCCTTCCTTATTCTGCCACAGCCACATAATACGTTCGGAATACCCGGAGATGACATGGGCAGCAATCTCCCAAAAAGCCTGAATATACAATTTGCACATTTTGGGATTATCATCGAACAGGGAACGAATAAAGGATTCAACGTCCCAAGGTTCATGGGCGATTCCCTTATTGTCCACTGTGATGGTCATATTATAGGCATTGGAATTATATGCAACTGGGAGTTTGAACGTAAAGGCTTTCCCTGCATATACATCATCGAAAGCCGGGTCGTCCCATTCCATGAATGTGTGGCTGCCCCTGTCGTAGACGCCGTTCTGGCACGGAACATGCACCCCGTCAAAGACTGCCTCCCTGTGTTTCTCTTTCTTTACAGACATCTGCGTGCAGAGTGAATGGTACGTTTCGCTGATGAAATGTGTGCTAGCCCCAGGCTGCACACTTACAACCATAGTATTGAACTTTTCCCTGTACCTGTCATCCTTCAAAGAAACCCAGATTCCATTTTCTGGTGCGGTGTCATCCCTGATTCGCAGCGCAGGCTCCGGCTCGCTGCAATCATCGAATCGAACCATGCTAATATCTTTACAGTATTTCATGATTAAGGCTACCACATGTGTGCTCAGCTCCTGCGGGTATTTATATCTGCGTCCTTTTGGCTGAACAGTATTGTAAGCTTCAATGTACATGAGAATCCCCTCAAAAACATCTCCTACAATGAAACGACATTGTTTCTTCACCAAACCCTCATAAGTGATACTACGACCTTGCGACATGATATTTTCCAGCTCTTCTGAAGCAACCCTCATTTCCATATCAGTGTACTGTTCCGTCGGTGCTATCCATTGGCAAGGCTTATTGTACTTATCATCTGCCATATTTTTCCTCTTTTCCACCCATATCCGCCGGGTCAGCGTCAAAATTTCCATCATGGAATGCACCGGACACAGCCGGATAATCCTGCTCCGCACCAAGTGCATACCTTCTATTTACTCCTGTCAACGGCTCTGATACGCCTTGCATTTTATTCAGTTCATTAAGGGCATCCAGCACATTTTCATAGTCCCTTTCTGAATGGTATTTAAGCCAGATGGGCTGTTTGTTACTAATATTTCTCATACACGTTCTCCTTTTTCAATACTTGTAATTGTAGAGAGATTATGGTAATTTTAAATTGTAATGTTTTGATGAGCCATTCTTCATTCATGAGCTGCCAACTCAATGTGGGATGGCTTTTTCTTTTTTTTTGGTGAATCTCTGCTTTTGCGCATCTTTTCATACCTCCCGTTTCTGTTTATTTGGTTTGAGTACCATGTAACTTATTTAGTTTTTAAGTATTTTTAACTTTTTTTATATGATAAACCCAAACAGCCGGACATTACCAGATGTAAGTTGCAGTTATCAATTTTCCTATAAAATCGCGAAAAAGCCTGAAAATAAAGCATTTTTAACCTAAAATAATGCTGGACATTTTTTTAACTCAACCGGACATGATGAGTTAAGTGTTTTATTGAGCCATTCTTCATTCATGAGCTGCCAACTCAATGGGGGGATGGCTTTTTCTTTTTTGGTGAATCTCTATTGTTATGCATCTTCTCATGCCTCCCGTTTCTGTTTATTTGGCTTGAGCGCCATGTAACTTATGTTGTTTTTAAGCATTTTTAACTTTTTTTTATATGATAAACCCAAACAGCCGGACATTACCAGATGTAAAACACAATTATCAATTTTCCTATAAAATTGTGAAAATGCTTGAAAATAATGCATTTTTAACATAAAATAATGCTGGACATTTTTTAAACTCAACTGGACATGATGAGTTTCAAGGAGGATTTTGTATGAGTGAAAAGAAAAATGCGGCGCTAATGGACTATGAAAAGATATTTTCAGTTTACGAAATAAAATGGGGTTATAATGACCAGCAAAAAAGAGACACCGCACAGAAGTATCTGAAAAGGATTTTGATTGAATCCTATCCAGACAGGAAATGGGATGACCTGTCGGAGCTGGAAAAGGAACTGTTTATTTATATCCAAATAGCAGGATATATGTTTAAGAAGTGTGTGCCTGCCCATAAGAAGAAAAGAATAAGGGAGAAAATCAAAGCGCATGTTTCAGACGTATGGCTTAATGCAGCAAATGACATATATAGGGAAAAGAGCAAGCGCTCAAGGTATTTTTATGACAAGCCTGCTTTCGATGCAATAGCAGATGATAATAAGAAAACAAAGGCAAAGAAAGACGCATATAAAGAGTTTACAAAAGCCATGCGGGAGTTTTCGCCGGATACTCCTATTCCGTCTCTGGAAGAATGGGCTGCGGATAATGAGGAAGCGCCTAAAAATATCAACGACTATGAACTGCGGCACATCCTGAGCCATGAAGCGATTGAACCGAACCCCGTAAAAACTGAGTCCAAGGCATCACAGGCTGATATAGACCATGTGCTGCTGCTGACAATCGTAAAAATCCTGAGGGAGCAAAAAATAGCGGACATAGATGTGGAAAAAATAGAGAGATGCCTGACATCCATAAATACGTTCCATGAATGCCCTATCCATCCGCTCATGCTCCAGTATGACCCGGACCTTGAAACAGGCAGGGGCGGGAACTTAAAAATGACGAAGGAAGAACAGGAGGAATGCATTAAAAGATGCCAAGACTATCTGCGTTATATGGGGATGCTTGATAACCTGTCTTTTTATGAAGTTCCCGAAAAAAAATAAGCCAAGTAAGGGATAAGCCTTCTGTCTGCTATGTTGCATCCCGGCTTTTCATATGGAAGAGCCACCTATAATAAAAGAATCCCCTCAGACGTATAGGATACGGCGCTGTGGGGATTTAATCTTAGAAAATATATTAGAGTATAAATATAGTATGGATTTTTTGTAATTATCCATAAACGTCAGACTGTTCCTGAGCCATTGCCAAGGGTATCCTATCCCGATGTCAATGCCTTTTTTACGCCATCCAGCCATACGGAGTATTTTTCTTTCCCCTGCTCCGGCAGAAATCCCTGCGATATTTCTTCAAACCGTCCGGCATTGATATGGCTTCCATATTCGGTGCGGAAGATTTCTTCCCGAACCCGGAAACGGATGTAATAATATTTCACATTCCCTTCCCATTTTGTCTTCCGATACCATTTCTGCGCTGTCCCTCCAATTCCTTTTTCCGGCGGATACAGCTCTATCATGTGGCTTTGGCTGATTTCTTCCAACGGTTTCTCCAATATGTCCTTCTCAAAATGCGGGCGGTCAAAATGCCCTTCCGGGCTGTTCCTGTTGGTATAGCTTCCAAAATCCAGCCCCATCGCATCCTTCAGCCCCTTGGTTGAAAACCTCACTTCTGTTATGGCTGGCAGGCTCCTGCTGTATTTCTGCCGCCTCCGTAATTCCATGTACAGGTAGATGCTGTATTGTGACTTAAAGCCCATGATATCCCCTATGTCAAACCGGAAATAATCTTTACAGGCTTCCAGATTGCTCATTTGACTGATAAATGCCGGATTTACTGCAACGGCAGTATAGCATTTGTTTCCATACACATCTAAAATCAGGGGAACAGCTTTTTGGACATTTTCATCTGCCGGGGCTGCCACCATGCAATCCTGTATCATACCATTCAGTCCATCACGCACCCGCTTGGCAGTGGCGGCATCGCTTTTCATGTTCCATCCCAGCCGTGATTTTACCAGCTGGTTATCCAGAATGACAATATTGCTTCCGGGGCTGTTCCTGCGCCAGTCTATGTGTTCCAGCATGGCGAAAAAAAGCTTCATCTGTACTTTGCCCATTCGCGGCAGGCTCTTTGCAAGCGTTTTCCCCAAGGCGATGGCTGTCTGTATATGTAAAGGGTTCTGTTCCGGCATCTGCATGGCGTCATATGGTATATGCTCCATGATATTTCCTCAATCCTTTTCTTGGGTATTTTATACCATAATTATATTTTTCTTTTCCAATCGTGTCAACTCCCACTGCCTGACAGTCTTTTATGATGGCAGCGGAACAGCAAGAACGTGGAGCCAGCGTTTCTGCAATGCCTCAGAGTCTTTGCCAACCTGATTGTAGCGGCAGGGCTGTTATAACATTTACAGAGGCAGGGCTATGATGGCATTTACGGCTACAGTGAGGGTTACAGGTTACAAACAGCAACCCACTTGTAACCCATGTTGTAACCTCTGGGAAGCCCTATTTTACAGCATTTTTTACATATAGTTACAAAGTTACAACTTTTACAGAAATTTTCTATGTAAATAATAATTATTATATACCTTTGGCATTCTCTTCTCATGTAAAAAAAATATAATAATATATGTGTAACTTTGTAACTTGTAACCGGCTGTAAAGAAACAGGCTTCATGCAGAACAGCACAGAGGGATTTTACGGCATAAAAAAATACGCATCTCCTGATGCGTAAAAGGGATATGACTGACAAAGGGGAATGGACTCGTCCATTCCCCTTCCGTGCTCAATCACCGTAAAACACCCTGCTAATCTCTTTGTCATTGAATAAGTCCTGTGCATAGTCATATACCAAATCATCCATTTCAGATTTCAGGTCTTTCATCATCTCAGAAATCCTGTTTGCCCTTTTTGTAGCATGGTGCGTCTTCCCGAATCTTGCAGAACACAGAAGGTGTAAATCCAGACTTTTCAGGTACATATCCTTTGCACATGCTGCCACTTTTTCCCAATCTTCACGGGTCATTTTCTCAATCTTTTTCTTCATCATTCCTCACCCCGCTTTGCGCTGTAAAATCACTGCCGGTTCCCTAAAGACTCCAAGACCATCCGCTTTCATTCTCTCTAAAAATGCCGTATGTATACTCTTTCCCGAATCTGCACATCCCCTAAAAAATTCTCCCATGAAACCGAGGATGTAGCCAGCGGGTCTGCTTTCCAGAATCTCCCCTGCCGTACAGACAGTGCACATGTCTGCACACAATTCCATATACAGCTTTTCCACTTGTGGCAGAGAGCGGATTTTGCCTTCCCATTCTTCCAATGCTGCCTTTTCCGGCGGGTACGTGCAGAAGAATTCTGCGATGGAATCCGAAAAGCTGCGGAACAGGTCAGGAGCCACCGTCCTATCCATCTGCAATTTTTTCACGTCTCTTCCGGCAGAATAAGAGGCGAAATACTTGATGAGCGCCGAGGTGCATTCTTTCTTCCCTGCATAAACAGCTTTATATGGCTCAAACATGGCTACGTACACGGCTTCCAGAGACAGTTTCCGTTTCGTTTCCCCATCCGCCGCCATGCCCTCAAGCTCTTCCAGCAGCTCCCCCATCTTCTCTTCCACGGATGGCTTCACACCGAAATAAACCCGCAGCCTTTCTTTTTCCGGCATGGTCATGTACCTTTTAAAATCAGGATGTACTTTATATAAGTCTTCCAGCACCGTCCTGAAAAACCCTGATTTGTTCTTCATGCCTATAAACTCCATGCGCAACGGATGCCCTTCCGGGAGCGTCGTTGCGACGCTGAAAATTTTATTGTCATAATATGTTCCCATATGTTTATTTCCTTTCTGAATATTTATGCAATATGTTTTGCATTTATTTATATATATTATAGCATAAATTATGCATTATGTCAACCTATTATTTGCACAATTTATATATCATGCGATATATTATCGCATAACTATTCATTATTATCATATTTTTTCGCACAATATCTCCCCATATATGGGCATATTTTTATCCCCTGCAATATGTTCAAAAAATCTTTTAAAAAAGGGATACCCGCCTCTGCGGATACCCCTGATTCCTTATGTGCCATTCTGCCGCTTAACTTAAGTATTCATCATCCGGCACCCCGAAATCCAGATTGTAAACCCTCTTTGCATATTTATGTACTACAACCCATGCAATCCCCCTGATTTCCTCCGCCTTTTCCTGTGTGCATTGTGAAAGCCTTTGAAGGAACCTGTTCCTTTGGTGCTCCAGTGGGTGGGAGAGACGCTGTGCCGGGAGGAACGGGCTCCCCAGATTCAAGGGCAGCGTCTGTATGGCATCCAGCAGCGAAACCATGTTTTTCCCTGATGCGATTTTAAGCTTTGCGTCTATGAACAGCTGCGTAATTGCGGCGGCAGTGAAAAACTGCGCCCGCCGGATGTCCATGTAGCTGTAAATGTCTGCCAGCCCCTTGGGCGGGCACTCCATAAACCGCCCTTCTTCGTAAATCTCGAACATCTGCTCCGCATAGACCTGTATGGAATCCGCCTCTTCAGGGATGGTATCAAGGATTACCCGCCGCAGTAGCTGCCTTTCCTCATGGCTTAGCTGGAATGGCGCTTCTGCCTTTTCCCCATGCAAAGCAGGGCGTTCCCCTTCCGTTTCCCATATGACAAAGCCATCCCCATCTTTATAATCAATGCGGTATGCATTGCATTCCTCGCATTCCGGCATGTCATATAGAGTGTCCTTCATTTCACATATCAGCCCGCGGTGCAGCGCCCTTGCGCCCAGCCCTGAACTCATGGCACGTTCCGCCAGCTTCCCTGCCGCTTTCGGTGTGATGGAGAGCGATACGCCCTGACCGAGCTGGAGCAGCGTGCCGAGCTGCTTTACCGGGGAGATGTCCGACTTCAGGAGGATATCCTCGTAATTCTGGCGTGTGAGTTCATTCATGACTGAAATAATGGGAAGCCTGCCCAAGAACTGCCGGTTAACCCCATAGGCTGCCAAATCTTCCGTGGATACTTCTTTTAAAATGTTTTCTTCCGGGGTTTCCCATTCTTCCCCTGATGAAGAGAAACCAATTGCTTTCGGTTTCAGGCGTCTTTTGATAATTTCATCCAAGCCGTCAAAAGCCCCGATGCAGATGAACAGCAAATCGTGGGTCCTCATCTGGATGCGGTTTTCACCATCCCCATATCCGCATTCCGTGCCTTCCATGAACTTCAGTAAATTGTCGATAGGATAGAAGCTCTTCTCCTGAACCGAGCCGGAGAAAACCTTGTCTATCTCGTCAAGCACCACAATGGAAAATTCAGCGCTCCCCTGTCCGGCGTCTTTCGCCTTTGCCGCCTCATGGATGTCCCTCACGATTTCACTGACCTGTTTGCCTTTCCACCCGGAGCCCCTAAGCTGGCTTGCGTCCTCAAGCACAACAGGGATGTCGAGCAGAGCCGCCGCTTCCTGTATGGCGGATGTCTTCCCGCAGCCAGATTTTCCGATGACAAGCATGTTGTATTTTGAACCGTCCATCCTCTGCCCCGTCCGCAGGTAATGCTCCCGCCGTAAATTGTGGAGCCAGATGGCGACCGAGAGGTCATATAGATAACCGCCCTGCCCGATGATGCTTTTCCCCAATATACGGAACAACTTTTCAGGCGTTACTTTTTTAAGTCCCATGTTTTTTCCTCCTTGTTCCAAAACATTTATGCAGGTATCTTTGGGCATCCTGCCAGCCTCCGGTGAGGCTTGTCTCTTTTTCTTACTGTCTGCACCCGTATCTTTTTACATATCATATAATTTTTAAGGTTCAGGTGTGGCACACACCGTTGCGGCATTTTGCCGCAAGCATAAGGGGACCCTCGGCTATGCCGAGCGCGAAGCGTCAGTCCCCCTTATGCCCTTTTTCTTTCCGTTGCGAAATCTGCTGAACTTGGTGAAGCAATTGCGCAATTGCCCATGAAATGGGCGTTTTGGAGCGTGCGACAGGGAAGAAAAAATAACGTAGAAACATGCACAAAATGTGCGTTTTGCAACAACACCTTTAAAAAGCCCGTATTTATGCGGGTTTCCGAGGCGTAAAATGTGCAAGTTCCAAACGCACGGTGACGCAGTTTGCACGAACATTGGCAGCCTGCAATTTCCAGCAGGATGTGCTGCCAGTCATGCAAAAAAAGGCAGCAAAAAAAGAATGCCCATAGCAAGACAGACTTTCCCTGTCCTGCTACAAGCATCCTTTTATTTAAACTATCTGAACCCATTATAACCTTTCCGCCAGCCTTTTGCAAGAAAATCATAACATTTCCCGCAATCCACACTGTAAACAGCCCGGAGGGCTACTATTCTTGTAAATATAAAGAAGAGGGATTTCCAGATATTCCTGAATATCACGAGTTCATTTTTGAATCCTAAACGAAAAAAGCTGGGTGCTACACAAATGGCTGAAAAAAGACATCTGTATGGCAGCCTTGCATTTTCTAAAAAACGACCATCCTGAAATAAAGATATAAACATAGTATGACTTTTCTGTAATTATTTTCTTATTCATGGCACAGACTGTATACTTTTCACCAGAATTGTCAAATATCTACCCATCAAGCATAGGTTGCAGCTTAGGACATATGAAGTGGCAGTGATAACGTCTCCAAAATGTACCATAGTATGTTCTATTTTTTTCTTCCGTGTATTGTTTTGATAGCTGAAAAAAGCACTGATACCTAGCCGGGTAAGGCGAGTCATCAGTGCTTTTTATTATTTTCTGTTATCTAAATAGATTTCCCCTGTCACTAAATCTTCCACATACAAAACATCAGATAATGGGATTTCCGTTTCACTGATATACCATGATGCATAATTCATGTTTAATATCAGCCGTTTCTTATATGATTTTTTCATCCGGTTCTTATCTGACCATGTATGCCACCATTCATAGTGAGGCTTCTTTTCGAGGACAAACCGCACACGTTTTTTTACATATTCATCAGGCATTCCAACAGAGCTGTCAATACCGTTGCGGTCAGGAGAATCGGAGTTTGTCAGCCAAACAACAGGTTTGTAGGAATCTGTTTCAGAAACCATCGCTTTATGTCCAAATTGGTCGACCCCTATGTGCATATCTTTTGGCTCCAAAAGGTTGCTTGGCGTCAATTTCAAAGCTCCCGATTCCAAAATCTGGCGCATACTTGCTAAATTTGTATAGTGGTATAAATACTCCATAATCTTTCATCCGTCCTTTGTATCATTTTTTAACAATATGAAACATTGTTTTTTAGTAAAATCATACCATATAGCGCAGATGATTACAATAGCCTCTATTTTGAAAAAAAATGCTCCACGCCCACAGGCTGGTAAGCGTCATATGATTAGTTGAATGGCAGCTCTTCATCAATTCCCGCTGGACATTTCCGGTATTTGGAGGTAGAGGGTATTTTCAGGGCGGTTCATGGTATGCATTATAAATGACGCTCCATTCCCTGAATCTTCACCGGTTCTGACATCATGGGCATTTTTATCCCGCCAGTGGGTTAAAAATATACCGGAAAAGGATACAAAAATGCCAGCGGGTTAAAAATGTACCGGAAAAGGATACAAAAATGCCCACGGTCACAATGTGATACAAATAGTAATTCTTTTATAATAAAATAAGAATCCAAATCTGGCGCATTTTTTGCCCATATAACTGCCAAAGTTAGGGCTGCTCCACAACACTGGATGATACGGCTGGCTTAGGAGGATATGTTATGTAAATCATAAGTAAAGAAAGGGCTGCTCCACAATCGGCTTTCCAGCCAATCCATGCAGCAGCCTTTTTAACCAGCCGATGTTAATTAATTATAAATATAATAGGGCTTTTCTGTAATTATCCCGCTATGCTGCGTAAAATGTTCCGTCTTCCAGAAACTCCCATCCGTTTGCTTCACACGCTTCTGTTATCTCTTCCTCGTCAGGCTCATAAAAGTATTGATAACCGTACTTTTCATACCGCCCTGCAAGCATTACGAACATATCTGCGACTAATTTTTCCATTTTGCGGATTGTGCCAGCCCTGATTTTCTTATATTGCCAGTACTCCAGCTCATCTATCCATTCTTGCACAAAATCCGTTTTATCCGAAACACAGTAGGCATAATGGCTGTTGTTGTATGGCAGTTCGATGGTTTTTCCGCAGACTTCCATGTACGCCTCTATGGTCTTTTGCTCATGCTCCGTCATGACATCCCGGAAGCCTTTGAATGCGCTGCCGCAGCCCAACCCATCACTGACCGCCCTGAATACGTCCGTCAGGTCAAGCCTGCCGTAAATGTTCAGTCCGTCCCCTTGGCAGCATCTTAAAGAAAACTGTATTTTTAATTCGCTGTTTGGGAAAAGACTACGTAAATCCTCCACATAAATATTTGCGAAATCCTCGCTTCTGTACGGGTCGTCAAGATACCACCTGTTCGCTTTTTCTTTCGCTTCCACTGACAGTTCGGAATAATGGTACACATTGAAAGTTTGTGTCACTGTCCTCATAAGTCCTCACCTCCGTTTCCAAATGATGAAAGCAGGCAGCTTTTTTATGTCACCTTGTATTATGTAAACTTCTGTTAATTCTACGTCAGTCGCAGCCCAAGCTGTAGTTCTTTTCGTCCGGGGAATCAAACATTTTTCATCCAGCATATATTGCAGCCCGGAGCGCATGTGGCAGCAGCCCATTCCGCTTTTGGCTGCATCCGACGCCAGTTTCATGTTTTTATCTCCTTCCGTGTAAAATTTTTATTGCTGAAAAAACGCTTCCCGCCTAAAGGCTGGAAGCGTCATATGCTTAATTGAATGGCATCTCTTCATCAATCCCATCCGGGATATTCAGATATCCATCTCCGCCATTTGCGGCGGCGTCCATCTCCGGCTGGTTATTATCAATTCTTTTCTCCAGAAATTCTTGGCGCTCGACTGCGATTTCCGTCGTGTAGACTTTCTGCCCCTCCCCGTTTGTATAACTGCCCGTCTGAATCCTTCCTTCTATGGCTACACGCATCCCTTTAAACAAATACTTTTCTGCAAACTCTGCTGTCTTATTAAAGGCTACGCATGGCAGAAAGTCTGCTTCCTGCCCGCCATCCTGCCTGAACGGTCTGTTGACTGCAAGGGTATATCTGGCAATCTTTGTATCACTGTTTGCAGAATAGCGCATTTCAGGGTCTCTCGTGAGTCTTCCAATTAAAATAACTTTATTCATATAATCCTCTCCTTTTCACGGTTGAATTTTTTATCACAGTCTTGTATCAACTGCCTTTTCTCAATTTTTCACCCGTGTGCGGCAGCGCCTTTATCATTTTCACTGCGGATTGACTGACGTAAATAAACAATGCCATAACTATACGGATTCGCATATCATGGCATTTCATTTCTTTCCAGATTTCTTTGTCCGGTTATATTGTTTTTAGGCTGAAAAATAGCTGTCCTATATAGGTCAAAACCTACAGGACAGCTATTTCAGGTTCAATATTCAGAGTTGGTGGAGCAGCTATCTCTCTTTTTCAGGATATTTACACAGTCTGCTTTCCGAACCGTTCAAGATATTCCTGAGCAGTTTCATATGGAATCTCTAATTTATCCTGCAATCTGCTCAAAAGTTCATCCTCGGAAAGTCCGAAGTCAAGTCCTATTGTAATAATGCCTTCTGCCTTGCCTTCTTCCCTGCCGATTTCTTTATTCTCTTGGTCGCGCATTAACAATGTCATATACTCATGCCTCCATTCCCTGTTTTTACGGGCATTTTTCACTGCCTCTTCCAGTTCGTCCACAAATGGGTCTGCCGGATTCTTCCCGGCTACATAGTCCAAAAACGCTTTCAGTTCAGGGCTGACGTCATCCATAGTCCCTTTCGCATTCAGGGATATTTTAGTTGTTCCGTCCTTCAGAAAGATGCTGTTATCTTCCCTGCATGTGTTCTCAAACGTATAGATATGCCTGCCCATGCCGAACTGGTCAAACGGGCATATAAAGATGATATAGCTTGGCTTTAGCTTCTTATATGGCTCGCCTTTGTCAATCATCTGCATGTCCAGTAAACTTTGGTAATACCGTGTCCGCTTTGGAAGCTCCTTTGACGTGGCAACCTGCATTTCAATGTCATAAACAGTGCCCCTGCCATCTTCCACATACACATCGAGCCGGACGCTTTTGGCGTCTATGTCGGGGCGTATCGCCTTCTGTGTTTCCGGGTATTCTATGTGGTCTATCTTTAAATCCGGCAGTATCCTTTGTAAAAGTCCTTTGCACAGCTCTGGGTCCTGCATGATTTTCCCGAAGATGAAGTCATTCGATATCCGCAATTCTTCCCATGCTGTATTGTCAGTCATCTGGTTTTCCATTCTGTTCCTACCTTTCTTTAGTTTGATTATATCATATCCGTAAAGACAGATAAAGGGTTTATTTCTGCAATTATTACAGAAAAATCATACTATATTTATATTTTAATTAAAATTGGCTGATTTAATCATGGCATTTATATTATTTGAGCCATAGAATATGATTAGGCAGATGGAAATTACGCAGCAGGGAGCCGAGCGCATAACACTTTCTGCTCCCATGCTGATATGAACGCCTTCACTTCCGATGTCATCCCGCAGTTTCCCACGCCCCGGACTTGGACTACCTTCTGATTACGGACCTCAACCGTATAGAAAGGTTTTCTTTCGTCAGAGCATTTCCGTAAAAATAGGATGATGCATTCTTTCCCAGCTACCCGCTCCGTATAGCTGCCCACACAATGGTGAAGGGCATTTCCCTCAGAAATTATATCGTCAGGAGTGACAGGATAGACGATTTTCATGCCGCTTTTCTCAAAATCCAGATGCCCAGAAAGCCCCTGATATACAGCTATGAAGTCACGCTTCATCTTGGCGTCCTGCTTCTGTTTGAATCGGCGGGCTATTCTGTCGTGGGACTTCTGTAAATCTTTTGGATATAAAACAAAGCTGTTCTTCATGTCGTAATCCATTTTATGGCACATATCAAGATAATCCCTGTACTCAGACACCAAATCCTGCATATTTTTATACCGTATTGTGCCATAAGGTGTTTTCCGTAAACGCAGGAACCCGAATTGATTTTCTATATACCGGATAAACTTATGGACAGTCATATGCTTTAAAATTGGCAGGATATCCCGGCTTACTTTCTGTTCCATCTGCCAGACAAGAAGCCGCTGCCTGTCCTTTAACCCACTGTATTGCTGGAATATCTTCAGCATATCCATGTCTGCATCCATTTCCCGTAAAAACTGCACATCTTCAGCAGATACTTTCAGTATCCGGTGCGTCCGGTCTTGGGTTTCGTCAAGGCAGTCTGGACTGCGGCTGTATGCCAAGTCGGAAACAATGTTCCAGAATCCAATTTTTACAAGATGTTCCAGCCGGGGATGGTTCAGGTATGCGGCAAGGAATGGCGGTGACTCCATAGGTTCACGAAAATGGCTGTAAAAGTCAGCAATCGGGCAGTACCGCCACGGAGTGCCTTTAAGCTCAGCCGGAAGATTTTTGCTGTAAACATGCCCGCATGTGTCCGCCTCAAAATAATACTGCCATTTACTGAACATCGCCGGGCGTTCGCCTTTCTTCCAGTTGGTGCGGATGCCGCTGTTATACGAATAATAATAGTCTTCACGGCAGATTTTCCCATCAGCGTCCTGCCGGATAAACTGCCGGGCATTCTCATAAATCCGAGGTTCGGGCTTATCGCCTTTATAGACATAATATACTTTTATGATTCGTATTGCCAGCTCCCCATTGCCGACATTCTGAATCACCTGACAGGTATCACGGTCTGTCAAGCAGTATTTACGGCGGCTCCGTGGCTTCATAATCAGTTCCCGTCTGCAATGGGGACAGATGCCTTTGTTCCCCTGCTTTACGCCAGACAATCGTATATCATGCCCGCATGAGGTGCAGATTCCGGGAACATCCATGCCGCCACGCTTGTAATCATAAAAGAAATAGGCAGGCATAACGGATTTGTGAATCCAGCCTTTCAAGCCCCTCGGAAGGGTAGGGATGCCGGACATCCGTTTGATGATTTCATTTTCACGGATTTGCTGGCGTTCCCGCCTTCGCTTTTCCAGTATGTTTGACTGGAAGCTGGTAAGGGCTTCCATGCCGCTGTCATGGCTGCTTTTCAGGTAACTGGTAACCCGCCCTTCATCCTTTGCGGAATAAAAGGCGCATCTCCCTGTAAAGTGCCAGTCCTTACCCAGATGCTCAAATGCCGCTGTCCGCCATTTGAAATTTCCATCCTTCTGGCTCTCTAGCGTTATGTAATCATCCTTATCCTGAAAGACTGCCCACAGGGGGCGGAAGTCCCCCTTTACAGCCTGTATGCGTGGATAAACGTACAGTATCAACGTCTTATGATGGTCTATAATCTTAACAGCCGTTCGGATGATATAGCCAACCTGTTCCGCATGGAGAAGCCCGCATCCTGTTATCATCTTTAAATCAGGATTGGCAAATTTCCGGCATTCTCTTTTGTTCAGCATTTATAACACCTCCGTAAAGCTCATCTGCTCATAACTGTTTTTTTGTTCCTGTTTTTTCTCCGGCTTCTTTTTCTCTGTATTTTTAGACGTTTTCTTGGATTTGGATGCTGTGCTGACATATGGGCGTGGAGTGAATGTTTCTTCTTTTTCTTTATCTTCCTTAGCATCCGGGTCATTGAAATAATCTTCAGCCCATTTGTAGCACAAATCATCAGGGACGTCGCCGCCATAACCTCCTGCATCCGGCTTGATGTCATTATCCTCCATTTCCTGCCGGATATACTCTTTAGCCATACGGTTAATATATTTGAAACAGTGAATCATAGATTTATGCGGATGCATGGTTCTCCGGGCAAATACTGGGTCTTTACGACACAGGTTTTGTAAATGCTCTGATACGCACTCCTTCATGTTCCTGCGGGTGAGCCTCTCCACATCTGTACGGACACGCTCTGTGGATGCTGATATAATGTCAGCATCGCTCATACTTTTAATTGCTTTGAGGGCTGCTTCTTTTGCCTGCTTTTTCGCTGCCTGCTTCGCTTCCCATTCTGCCCTGCGTTTGGCTTCGGCTTCTTCATGGGCTTTACGCTTGGCGTCTTCGGACGCATCCAGAGGCTTCCCGGCTGGAATGGTATGGTCTGACATATCCATTGTCAGCTCTTTTTTCGGCGGTTCCGGCTGTGATTTTGCGGATGGCTGGGCTTTTGCCGGTGCCTGTGACTTTGCGGGAGCCTCCGGCTGTGGTTTCTGCTCTGGCTTTACAGCTTTTGCCTGCTCTTCCTGTAAAGCGGGAGTCTTTTCAGTTGGAACCGACTTTTGCTTAATATCAGGCTGTTGTGGTTGTCCCATTGGGGGATTTGCCTTAGCAGGCTGTGAATATGTTTCTGGAGCCTTTTTCTTTACAGGCTGCTGTGGGGTTGCCGCTTTATGCTGCTGTGCCGGAGTCTTTGGCTTTATAGGCTGCGGGCTGCCAAATGGAACCGTAAATAAATCCAATCCATCCATGTTTGGAAAATTACTCATATTGTGATACCTCCTGTTTTATTTCTATTTTTTTAAATACTTTCATTAAGGCACCCGCAGCCCCAAGATGGGGCTGTTGAAGCCTGTAAATGCTTTTATTATGCTGCGGTTTCAGGCTGGGATGTTCCGCCGATATTCAGTTCTGCATCGAGTTCAGCAAGACGGGCAGACTTTATTCGCAGTTCCTCTTCGTACTCGAACGGCTTATTGATTTCCAATTTAGCCGCCTCCTGCTGCTGGAGCAGGTTGGCAAGGGTTGTTTCATATTCTTCAAGCCGTTCATGGATTTTATCCAATGCATTGTCAATCCGAGTCAGGTTTCCCCTTGCATCCGTCCCCATCTCGACATTATAGGCGACAGCCCCTCTGATGCTCAGCTTGTGGGTAAATCCCGTAAATTTTACGGATAATCCAAAGCCCCGGTAACTGCCGACAGACACAGGCTCTTCGCCTGTTACGTCCTGTATGGCGTCGAGCAGGGCAGTCCCCGCTTCCGCTTTGTCTGTATAGGTCATGCCGAGTATATCCATTCCGGCAAACCCTTCTTCCGGGCGTGGATGCTGGTTCAGTGTCTGGATATCTGCCTGTAAGCCTGTGATAAATACCTGAGCCTCCTGTATCTGCTCCGGGAAGTTCTTCAGCACGTTGTCCTGCAAACGGTATAATTTACTTTGAAAATCTGCCTTCATAATCTTTAACCGGGAGACTTCCACATCAAGGTCCATACGCTCCTTTATTCTTGGGTCGCCAGCGCAGAGAGCCTTAATCTCAGCGAATGATAATGTGGCTTCATCCACATCCTCACAGCTTCTTACCGGGGATTTGCTGGTCATAATCTGGCTGATAAATTTCTGTTTGTTCTCAACCGTCTGCCAAAGATACGCGTCGAAAGTATTTTGGGTAACATACCTGTAAACATGTACTTTCGGGTTCAGATTTCCCCTTCGTTCGATACGCCCTTTTCTTTGAATCAAATCTCGCGGGCGCCACGGGCAATCCAAATCATGCAATGCGATAAGCCTGTCCTGACAGTTCGTGCCTGCCCCCATCTTTGCAGTGGAGCCTATCAGCACACGCACCTGACCGGAGCGGACTTTCGCAAATAATTCTTTCTTCTGGATATCCGTCTTGGCGTTATGGATAAAGGCAACCTGTTCCGGTTTCATTCCGCCTGCAATCAGTTTCTTACGGATGTCATCGTAAATGTTCGTAAAAAGAGCGCCTTCAGAATCATCATTTGATTTCCCGGATGGCGTCGCAATATCGCAGAACACCAACTGCGTTAATTTCTCTGAATCACCTTCTTTCCATATCTTTAAAATGTTCGCCACGCATTTATTCACTTTTGTTCCCGATTCGTCGGGCAGCATGGGGTTGATGATACGCTGGTCAAGCCCCAGCTTCCTGCCGTCTGAAGTGATTCGCAACATATTATCTATATGTGGGTCGATTCCGTTATGGACTTTCTCAGCCCTTTTGGATAATTCTTTTACCATCCTCTGCTGGCATTCCGTAGGCTCTGAAACAATATTGTGGTATTCAACCTCCGGCGTAGGAAGATTTAACTGGTCGGCGGTTTTTATGTCTGCAACCTCCTTAAAGATGTTCATCAGTTCCGGCAGGTTGAAGAACTTCGCAAATCGGGTTCTTGCCCTGTATCCGGTTCCTTCCGGGGCGAGTTCCAGCGCTGTGACTGTTTCACCGAAGCGGGAAGCCCATGAATCAAACTGCCCCATCCCCATCTCCTGAAGGCGGTCATACTGTAAATACCTCTGGATTGAGTACATTTCCGTCATGCTGTTCGATATTGGGGTTCCTGTGGCGAACACGATTCCCCTGCCTCCGGTAATTTCATCCAGATAGCGACATTTTGCGAACATATCGGAGCTTTTCTGTGCATCCGCTGTAGATAATCCTGCCACGTTCCTCATTTTTGTATATAAGAACAAATTTTTGTACAGGTCCGATTCGTCCACGAACATCATATCCACGCCGAGTTCCTCGAACGTGACAACATCATCTTTACGGTCATTGGCTTGCAGCTTCTCAAGGCGGGCTTCAAGGCTTTTCTTTGTTCGCTCCAGCTGCTTGACGGTAAAACGCTCGCCATTGCTTGCCTTTACTTCCGCAATGCCTGCCGTGATTTCTTGAATCTGTTCCTGCAATAAGCGTTCCTGCCGCTCTGTGCTTATCGGGATTCGCTCGAACTGGGAATGCCCGATAATAACTGCGTCAATGTCGCTGGTTGCAATACGGGCACAGAACTTCTTTCTGTTACTGGTTTCAAAATCTTTCTTCGTAGTCACAAGGATATTGGCGGCAGGGTACAGCCTTAAGAATTCAGCCGCCGTCTGTTCTGTAAGGTGGTTCGGAACGACGAATATGGATTTATGGCATAAGCCCAGCCGTTTGCTCTCCATAGCTGCCGCAATCATCTCAAATGTCTTCCCAGCCCCAACTTCGTGTGCCAGCAGGGTGTTCCCGCCATATAATACATGGGCGATAGCATTAACCTGATGGGGCTGGAGCTTGATTTCAGGATTGATGCCAGAGAATACGATATGGCTTCCATCATATTCACGCGGGCGGGTGTTGTTCATGGTTTCGTTATAGTGATGGACAAGCGTCTGCCGGCGTTCCGGGTCTTTAAATATCCAGTCTTTGAAGGCTTCTTTTAAAGCCTGCTGTTTCTGCTGGGCAAGGGTCGTCTGCTTTGGGTTCAAGACACGCTTTTCTTTGCCTTCTGCGTCTTCCACGGTATCATAGATTCTGACGTCCCTTAAATTCAGTGAATCTTCAAGTATCTTATATGCATTTGCCCGCTCAGTGCCATATGTGGCATAAGCTGCAACGTCATTGGATGGGGCTGCGTTTTTATTGGCGATGCACCATTCCGCTGTAAATTTTGAATAGATGACGGTTATCTTATTACGCAGATAGACGGGCGTATTCAGGGTTTCATACATAAACTGCTGGATGTAAGACTGGTCAATCCATGTAGCCCCAAGCCGGACTTCGATTTCAGAAGCGTCTAGGTCTTTCGGCTGGGCGGCTTTGAGGGCTTCGACATTTACCTGATAAGCAGGGTCTTCCGATGCAGCCCTCTGAGCCTGCCGAAGCTTTCTCCTGACATTGCCGGATAAGTATTCATCAGCGGTCTGCCATGTATTGTTTACCGGGTCTTTATAGATAACGCCGGACAGTTCCTGAATCAGTTCAGATTCCGTTTTTCCAGCCAGCCTTGACATGAATGGCAAATCCACTCTGGCACGTTCCCCGATGGATACAACAAGGGCTTCCGATGCCGTATCCACGCTAGTGACTGCTTTGTGCTGCTTAATTGTCCGCTTTGTGAACATATCCGCCTTACGCTCCAGCTTTCCATTCTCATCAAGAATCTCAAGGGAACAGAGCAGGTAATAGCTTGAATCCTTATCAAAGGCAAGGCGGTTGGCTCTGCTGTTAATCAAGCCATATTTACGGGTAAAGGCGTCATATAACCGGTTCAGTTCCATCTGCTTAGTTTTAATCGCACTCTCCGGTGTATATTCATCCATCTGAAGGGCAATCAGACTATGCACGCAGTCCCGCAATACTATCATGCCCCTGACGCGGTTATCTGTTGTTTTGTTCAGCCCGGCTTTGTCCATAGTTGAGCTTCCGCAGTAATATAACTCACCGTTCAACATTATGAACGAGTATTTCTTTACGCTGTCATCAACCTGTATAATATCAGATGGGGCGGTTTCCCCCGCTTCTGTTGGCATTGCTGCCTGATAGGTTCCATGTATGGATTCCACTGCCTCTTGGAGTTGTGTGGCAAGGTCAGTCCCGGCAATTGGCTTAACTGTATATTCCTGCCTGCCATACTGTGAGCTTTCTGATGATTCTTTTCCCAATACCATTTCAGGATGACTGAGGAAATACCTGTTTACGGTAAAGCCTTCTGCATTTGTTCCGGTCTGCACCCACTCAGAGGCTTCATCTGCTGGAACATCTCTCTTCTGTAAGAATAAAATATCAGACACAACCTCTGTATTGGCATTCGCTTTAAATGCGTTATTCGGCAGGCGGATTGCTCCCAGCAAATCTGCCTTTTTTGCAAGGTATTCCCTTACATCTGTATTTTGTGAATCCATTGTGTAGCGGGTTGTTATGAATGCAAGGATGCCGCCGGGATGCACCATGTCCAGTGATTTGGCGATGAAGTAATTGTGGATTGAAAATTTCAGATGGTTATATTCAGAATCGTTGACCTGATACTGCCCGAACGGAACATTGCCGATGGCAAGGTCAAAGAAGTCTTTTGGAAAACTTGTTTTTTCATAGCCTGATATGCGAATCCGGGCATTGGGATATAAAAGCTTTGCGATGCGCCCGCTGATACTGTCCAGTTCCACGCCATATAATTTAGATTCAGACATTTCTTCCGGTAATAAACCAAAGAAATTGCCGATGGCGCAGGAAGGCTCCAGTATATTGCCGGATTTAAAGCCCATACCGCTAACTGCTCCATAAATGGCTTTAATTACAACAGGGCTGGTATAGTGGGCATTTAATACAGAGGATTTGGCAGAATCGTATTCCTCCGGCGTCAATGCCGCTTTAAGCTCCTGATATTCCTTTTCCCAGCCAGCCTTGTCCGGCTCGAACGCATCCGGGATTCCGCCCCAGCCGACATATTTAGATAATGCCTGCTGTTCATCAGGTGTGGCAGGGCGGTTTTCTGATTCAATCTGTTTTAAGATGGCAATGGCTTCCATGTTCATGCCAAACTTTGCCTTTGGTCCGCCCTCGCCCAGACGGTCATCTGTGATGATGAAATTACAGGGGGCAGGCATTTCTTGTAAATCGGATTTATCCTGCACAATTTCTGTTTCCGTAAAAACTGTTGGCTCCGTATCCGGTATTTTTACAGTGACAGGCTCCGGCTCTTCTTCCTGAACCGCTTCTACGGTAACAGGAGCGAGCTGTTCCGCTTTTTTTGTATCCATTGCTTCAGCAGTGACAGGTTTTGATTCTTTTCTTTCATCTTCATGAAGCGTTTCAACAAAGGCTGTTTCTGGTTCTTTTATATCATCTTTCTGAAGCGTTTCAGCAGAGGCAGTTTCTGATTCTTTTCTATCATCTTTCTGAACCGTTTCAGAAGGAACAGGCTCCGGCTTCTTTACAGAATCCTTTGATGGCTGTCTGTCCCTGCCATTGTTATGCGTCTGTGCTGACCGGAAGGGATCCTGATCCGTCTTCCTCCGGTGTTCATGGTTATAGATGGCAACTGCAACCGTCCTCAATACCTTCTCGCTGGAATGGCTGACGGCTGCGCCGAGAATCTTAATGATTCTTTGTGTGTTAAAGTCCGGTATATACTGAAAGTCTTTACTTTTTAGGAACTGCCACGGGTCAAACCCGCATCTGAAAAGAAGCACATATGAGATGCTTGCAGCGGCAGCCAACCGGAACTTCAGGCTGGCTTCCTGTTCCTCCAGCCCTTCGAGGCGGCTTCCTTCACACTCATGCATAATGTCCATGCTATGTTTTTTCCAGTAACCGTTCGCCAGCCCCACGGAAAGCAGCCCAATCTGGTAGACAAACCCCTTTTCCCCGGATACGCCGAACCGTTCTTCCAAAGCCTTCGTGACGATGTCGCAGTATTCTTCTTTATACTGCCATTGGAAAAGGTTAGAGGCTTCGTTCCTCTTCCCGGTATCTGCAATGTCGAACACATAGCGCAGCTTAGGGTAGCCGCTACGGCTGATACCGACAAGCCCAATCCCTTTAGAGCCGCGGCGAACATATCTGCTCATACGCCTGTTCCATAAGTCATACTCGGCACATGCCGTAGCCTTCGGACGCTGGGCGTGAATCATAAGCTGGTCTGGGAAAGGGTAACGGTACAGACGGGATGCGGTATTTAAAAAGCTGACCCAGTTCTCAGTGTTTTGGGTAACCTGCGACGCAGTCTGCCCTGCCATCTGTATGTAATTCTGTAATTTCGTAGTCATCATAATATAGCCCTCCTTTTATCGTTACGCCCAGACTGACCGGGCATTCGTTTTCTTTACAAATGCACCCGGCTTTTTCTGCTGGAAGGCAGAAAAAATTTAA
>JAAWLV010000017.1 GCA_022798105.1 Hungatella sp. | reverse complement strand
TATCACCAGTATCAATTGACAGGAGTTTTCGGATGCTGACTGGCAATGAAATCTGTCCTTTGGAAGAAACTGTCAATATTTGTGTGTTCATTTGCTTACACCCCTTTCTAGTAAGAATTTCATCCTAGACGGAGTAACTATAGAAATTCCAATGCCGTACTTTATTGCCTGTGAACAGTACCCATGGAATTGGATGGAGGATCCACAATGCTTTTTTTCGGTTGACAGTTGGGTGCGGGGGGGTATAATGGGTTAAATATTATTTTGGGGTTTCTTTAGATTATCTGCTTGGAATAGATAAGTCTTCGCTGCAGTATTTGAAGGGGAGGGAGCAGAGAGTGAATGAGAAATTAGGTGAGAGAAGGCCTGATACAGAAGGGCGGGATCCGCTGACAGGGGTATTGAAAAAACATATGGCAGAAGAGCGGATTGCTTCCTGTATGAGAGAAAGGCGCGGAGGGACGCTTTTTTTGTGTGACGTAGATCACATGAAAGAAATCAATGAGCAGTATGGTCACCAGACGGGGGACGAATGCCTGAAACAGGCTGCACAGATTCTTTCCTATATGATCAGCTCCAAGGATATTTTGGGCAGGTGCGGGGGAGATGAGTTTCTTATCTTCGTGCCGGAGTGTCAGGATACGGAGCAGGCCCAGGAGATCTGCCGGCGTATCCAGGAACGGTTCCGCGCCGGCAGAGGAAAAGAGAAAGACAGAGTGCCCCTTTCTCTGACGGTTGTCTGGGAACAAAAGAAAACGGGGAGTACATATCAGAAGTTATTTGAGCGGGTCTGTAAGAAGCTGGAACAGCAAAAAGCAGTATGTGTTACAACAAAGGCAGAGGGCAGAAAAAGAAAGGATTATTACATAGCGGATGTCAGGCGGATAAAAGAGGAACTGACAGAACAAATCCGAAAGCAGGAAGCCTATTGTCAGGACTATGAGACATTTAAGAGCATTTACCGTTTTCTGGAACGGGGGATTGCCAGAAGCGGATATCAGGCTTGCACAATCCTTCTGACTGTGGTGGACAGGCAGGGAAAAAGCCCTCTTCCTCATGAAAAAGAGGTTTTGATGGAACAGCTGGGAGAGGATATCGGGAGGACGCTTCGAATTGGAGATGTGTATACCAGATATTCCAGCAGCCAGTATCTGCTTCTTGTGATAGATACTACAAAAGGGCAGGCAGACCGGATCGTGGATCGGATCAGGGAACGGTTTGTCGAGAAGAGACATGGGGAGGATGTTCTGATCCACCACTGTTATGAGCTGCAGGCGGCCCGGAATGAGAAGGCAATGAAATAGGAGATAAGGGTGCGTGTTGGGAGAAACTGTGAAGGGAAAACAGGTTGCAATCACAAAGAAATTACAGGTAAAAATGTTCGGCCGTTTTTCTGTCAGCTACGGCGATGAGGCGCTGACATTTGGCAGGAACAGGGATTCCAAATTTGGACAGCTGTTCCAGATTTTGATGACCAGACCGGGGCAGGGATTTGGCAAAGGGGATATTATGGGCTTTCTCTATGGAAGGGAGGAAGTAGAAGATCCCAATGCCAGTCTCAATAATACGATCTTTCGTCTCCGCAAATACCTGGAGGCCTCGCCATTGCCCACGGGAAATTATCTGATCTTAAACGAGGGCATGCTTCGTTTTGACGGCAAAATTCAGGTGGAATCAGATGTGTGGAGCTTTGAATGTGCGGTTCGTGATTTTGAAACAGAGCCGGATCGGCGTAAAAAGGCGGAAATCTGTAAAAATGCCTGTGCCCTTTATCAGGGGGAATTTCTGCCTCAGCTGTCTAATGAGCAGTGGGTTATAGAGAAAAGCAAAAATTATGAGGAGCTGTACTTCAAAGTGGTGAACTATCTGCTTCATTACTTAAAAGAAGAGGGAGATTACAGAAACATAGAAAGCGTGTCAGCCCGGTCGGCAGAGCTTTACCCCTATGAAGGGTGGGAAAGCTGGCAGATAGAGAGCCTGATTGCCCTGGGAAAACATGGGGAGGCGGAGAAGCTTTATCAGGAGACAGCGGCGTATGTACAGCAGATAGGAGGCTTCCTTTCAAAAAATCAGCAGATGAAGTTTAACAGACTGGGAGATTGGATGCGGCAGCCGGAGGGGACGGCGGAAGATATCGGGAGATGTCTGATGGAGCCGGAAATGAAGGATGGAGCATACGGCTGTACACTGCCTGGATTTTCCGACTGCTTCCGTATGCTGAAACGGACCATTGCCCGGGAAGGAGTGATTTGTTTCAGCCTGCTTCTGTGTACGATTTTGGACACAAGAGGCCGCCCTGCCAACACACCGGAATATTGTGAGAAGCAGGGGAAGAAGCTGCGTGCATCGTTTGAGGCGTATTTACGCAGAGGGGATATCTATGCAAAATACAGCGAAAATCAGTATTTATTGCTGTGCATAGGAGCAGAGAAAGAGAATGCTGCAGATATCGGAGCGCGCATTGATATGGATTACCGGAAACGCTGCGGCGGCCGGGGCGGCATCAGCTATCGCCTGCTGGATGACGGGAGTATGTGGTAGAGAGGCCTGTTGACAGGAATCAATGAGATTTTTGCAGGTGTGAGAGATGAAATGCAGGAAAACCAGAAAACGAAAGAGCTGGTGAAAGACCTGGTTTGCTATACTGATATTTAAGTACTATAGTCATGAATCCAAAAAGGGGAAAGAGAACATGAGTAAAAAAGACATGAACAGGAAAAACCGCAGAGGCAGTAAGGCGAGTAAGATTTTAAAAGCCGCCGGGGCAGCCGGTATTGTTCTGGGCGGGGCAGCGGTGGATGCCAATGTCGTGTTTGCGGCTGAACTGGAGGGTGAGCTGGAAGCGCGTCAGGAAGAAGCCGAGCCGGTGGAGAGAGAGTTCCGGCAGGAATTAGAGGACACATCATCGGTTCAGGAAACCGTTCGCCAGGAGCCGGTGGAGAGAGCGGAAGAAACTCAGGAGACCCAGGAGACTCAGGAAACATCCAAGGACAACAGCGCGGATGCACCGTCAGCGGGCGGGGAACAGGATGGCGGACAGCAGACGGAGGATGCCGGGGAATCGTCGGACAGCAGTGACGCGGCAGACAGCAGTGCAGGCTCCGGGGAAGAGTCAGGGAGCAGTGAGGCAGGAAGTTTAGAGAACGACACGGAAAATGACAGCTCAGATACATCGGCAGGCGAGTCTGAAAATGAAGATACAAACGGCGCCGGAGATGGTACAGAAACGGGAGACGGAAGCCAGGATGGCGCCGGAACTGAAACAGAGGCGGGAGACGGAAGCCAGAACAGCAGCGGAGATGGAACAGAGACAGGAGACTCAAGTCAGGACAGTACCGGGAATGAAACAGAGACGGAAGACGGAAGTCAGGACAGTGCCGGAGATGGAACAGAGACAGGAGACGGAAGTCAGGACAGTACCGGGAATGAAACAGAGACGGGAGACGGAAGTCAGGACAGTACCGGAGATGGAACAGAGACAGGAGACTCAAGTCAGGATAGCGCCGGGAATGAAACAGAGGACGGAGACGGAAGCCAGGATGGCGCTGAGGGTAAAACAGAGGAAGAAAATGGAGCGGTAAGCGGCTCTGAAAGCGAAGCAGAGAAGGAAAGCGGAAGCTTAAGCGAATCCGAGAGCGATGCAGGGGAACAGTCCGATAAAGAAAGCACCAGTGAGTCTGCAAATGACAGCACAGAGGATTCTGTAAGTTTATCGGAGGATAAAACAGAAAGTACCAGCGGATCTGCGGGTACATCCGAGAATGCAGGTGAAAACTCAAATGAGTCACAGTCTGAGGCTGCAAAGCCTCAGGGGGATGATTCTGATGGGGAAGGAAAGGAATCCGGTTCCCAGCAGACTTGGAGTGAAGCAGAATCAACATCCGAAGTAAACAGCGGTTCGGCGGAGTCGGATTCTGTAAGTTTTGGAAGTGAGAGCGTTTCTGTGCAGGAATCAGCTTCCGCTAGCGACAGTATTGTAAACAGTATGTCTGAGGAAAATTTGAACAGCGCTTCAGCCAGTGCTTCGATTGCGCTGTCCGAAAGTATTGCGTTAAGCACAGCACTGAGTGAATCTCAGAGTGCATATGAGCATACGTCGGAAACGTTCCAGTTCAGCGACCTTACAAGTGAGATGGCGTCAGCGCTTTCCACATATGATTCCGCACTGTCGGAATTGGACTCTACTTCTTCGGCAGGCGAAACAGATCTGGATAAGGCTCAGAAGTCTGTGGTTGAGAGCATTATTATATATAATCTTGCCAGTCAGAATTCAACTGTAGACAGATTTGAATGGAATTCTGCTGGTAATTATTACACCGTTTATTATAAAGATGCCCAGGGAAGGGAACTTTCCGAGGTTTATCAGTATTCGGTAGACGATGAGGGTAAGGTATCTGTAAATAAAGCGGATGTAAGCTATGGTGTGACAGACGGAAAAGAGACAACGGTTACCGGCGGCGGAAGCGGTAAGCCGCCTATAAAACAGGATAAGCCGATTGATACAGACAAGGCGCCGGGAATAGATTATATAATTACAAATGACACAGACGGTGGTACGAAGATTGTTATTACAGTAAATGGGAAAGAGTATATTAATCCGGACAGACAGATCAATCCAGACGGAACGATTTCCTATATTCTTGAAGACGGAGACGTTAAAAAGCTGTTTGTTGTTAAGGCAGATGGTTCTAATGGCTATTATACAGAGTATAAGAAAAGTGATGACCTGTTTAATAATGCAAGCGGGAATACACAGATAAGCCACGAGAAGGTAAATGGCGAAACCTATTCTGTTGCAGGAGGAAATAGTGGTTTTGGTGGTGTCGGAGAGTATATCGTTATTCAGGATCAGAACGGCGACTGGCACAAACTTGTTAATGATGGGAATACGGAACAAACCCTGCTGATAAAAAATGGACAGTTCCGGCTGCAAACTGGTGATGGAACATTTTCGTGGCATTTGAAGGATCTTGGAAAAGACTGGATATTAAAAACGGATGCAAATGGTAAATATGGCCTGTATAGAAAAGGTTCTGAAAAAGCCGAATATACGTTTACAATGCGGGAAGGTGTAGATTACACTTCAAAGACAACAGTAACAGATTATATTTATGACAGAAATATAGAAGCCGGGGATGAAGTAACTGACCACAGTGAAGCGCTGAGCGATTATAAGAGTACGCTGAAGAGTGAATCGGAGGTGCTCAGTGCATCTGAAAGTGCAGCGAAATCTGATTCGGAATCCGCAAGCACTGCAAGTGAATCCAATTCGAAATCTTCCTATGAGAGTGAATCTGAGGCAGCAAGCACAAGTGCGAGTGCAAGCGAGGAGGCAGAAAGCCTGTCCGAGAGTTTTGCGTCGGCAAGTGCATCGGATTCGGCTTCTCAGTCAAATTCGTATTCAATTGCATTGAGTGAGAGTGAAAGTGCTTCAGTTGCGAAGAGTGAGAGCGAAGCGGCTAGTACGAGTAAGAGCGAGAGTGAGAGCGTTAGTGCGAGTGAAAGCGCTAGCAAGAGTCTGAGTGAGAGTACCAGCGCGAGTGTAAGTGAGAGTGAAAGTACCAGCGCGAGCGTAAGTGCGAGTACCAGCGCGAGCATAAGTGAGAGTACCAGCACGAGCGTAAGTGAGAGTGAGAGTACCAGCACGAGCGTAAGTGAGAGTGAGAGTACCAGCGCGAGCGTAAGTGAGAGTACCAGCACGAGTGTAAGTGAGAGTATCAGCGCGAGTGTAAGTGAGAGCGAGAGTACCAGCGCGAGCGTAAGTGCGAGTACCAGTGCGAGCGTAAGTGCGAGTACCAGCACGAGCGTAAGTGAGAGTGAGAGTACCAGCACGAGCGTAAGTGAGAGTGCGAGTACCAGCGCGAGCATAAGTGCGAGTACCAGCACGAGCGTAAGTGAGAGTGCGAGTACCAGCACGAGTGTAAGTGCGAGTACCAGCACGAGCGTAAGTGCGAGTACCAGCGCGAGCGTAAGTGAGAGTGAGAGTACCAGCGCGAGCGTAAGTGAGAGCGAGAGTACCAGCACGAGCATAAGTGCGAGTACCAGCACGAGCGTAAGTGAGAGTATCAGCGCGAGCGTAAGTGAGAGTGAGAGTACCAGCACGAGTGTAAGTGCGAGTACCAGCACGAGCGTAAGTGAGAGTGCGAGTACCAGCGCGAGCATAAGTGCGAGTACCAGCACGAGTGTAAGTGCGAGTACCAGCGCGAGCATAAGTGCGAGTACCAGCGCGAGCATAAGTGCGAGTACCAGCGCGAGCATAAGTGAGAGTACCAGCACGAGTGTAAGTGCGAGTACCAGCACGAGCGTAAGTGAGAGTGCGAGTACCAGCGCGAGCGTAAGTGCGAGTACCAGCGCGAGTGTAAGTGAGAGTGCGAGTACCAGCGCGAGTGTAAGTGAGAGTACCAGCACGAGCGTAAGTGCGAGCGAGAGTACCAGTGCGAGCATAAGTGCGAGTGAGAGTACCAGCACCAGCGTGAGTGAGAGTACTAGCGCCAGCGCAAGTACCAGCACCAGTGAGAGCCTGAGCGAGAGTATCAGTGAAAGCCTAAGCAATAGCGCAAGCATCAGTGCCAGCGAGAGTCTGAGCAATAGTACCAGCCTGAGTGACAGCACAAGCCTTTCTTCCAGCGAAAGCGCAAGTGCTTCAGCCAGCGCCAGCACATCCAACAGTACCAGCGAATCTACCGGAACCGGGACCGGCGGAGGAACCGGAATGGGTGGCGGAACTGGAATGGGCGGAGGAACCGGAACCGGCGGCGGAAGTACTACCGGCGGGCCTGGAGCAGCCGCAGACACCACTGAACCTGCTGGAACCGTTACCGTGGACGGGCCGGATGTACCTGCCGCTCCGACGCCGGTAGCAGAGATTTCCGACCAGGACGTTCCTCTCGTTGCAGCGCCGGCGAATGCAGGCAGCCTGTTCCAGGAAGCAGATGAGGGGGAGACAGTCCGTTTTACAGTGACAGAGGATAAGGATGAACTGGCACGGATTGACGACGGAGAGGTACCTCTTGCAGTGCTCGGTGAGGACGGAGAAGCCAATGAGTCACTGGAGAAAATAGAGGATGAAGAAGTACCTCTTGCGGCAGGAGCAGTTATGGCAGAAGCACCGGCTGCAACAATCTGGTGGTCATGGATTCCTGTAATAGGAGCTGTTGCAAGCACCGTAGACGGTTACCGCAGAAACAGAAAGAATAAAAAACAATCCGGTGACAGCAAGAAGACAGACTAAAACACAGGTTAAAAACATAGTTTGAAAAAACAAAAAGCATCTCTCTCCGGTATCCCTGCCGGAGAGAGATTATATGAAGGGATGTTTATTTGAAAAAGAATAAAACTCATGAGCTGAGGCGAAGGCTCCTTCTGACACTGTTGATCCTTGCAATCTATATGGTTGGAAGGAGCCTTCTGCTTTATAAAGTAGATCCGGCTGCATATCAGTTGGAAGATCTGAATTCCCAGAATATCTTGATGTCCATGCTCAGCGGAGACCGATACCAGTATACCGTATTTGCTCTTGGTATTATGCCCTATATTACATCTGCGATGATCATGTGGATCTTTATGGCCATGAGAGGGGAAGAATTCAGGCTCCGTTTTTCGCCCCAGAGGCTGGAACGGGTTACCCTGCTCCTTATGACGGTTATTGCGGCTGCATCCGCCGTGTCGCGGGCAGACAGTCTGGTGTTTAAAGAGCCGGCCATGGACGTTCGGATATTGAAAATAATCGCGGTACTGGAGATGACGGCAGGCGCTGTGGTGATACATAAAATGGCTGATGTGAATAAAGAGAAGGGAATCGGCGGACAGACCCCTATGATACTGGTCAATGTCCTGGACAATCTGGCCGCTGCCATACAGAAGTTTACCTGGGAGGAGCTTCGCAAACCGGTGATGCTCTGCCTGATCATGGCAGCGGTGATTTTGACGATGGAACATATACTCATCCGTATTCCGGTTCAGCGGGTATCGATCCATAACACTTACGCAGACAAAAGTTATATAGCGCTGAAGCTTGCGCCTATCGGCGTGATGCCGGTGATGTTTGCCGTCTCTTTTTTTACCATTCCCCAGTTGATTGTACGGTTCTTTCTCCTGTTTTATGAGGACAGCCCGTTCCTTCAGTTTATTTACGGGAAACTGAATCTGACAACCCTCCAGGGGGCGGCCGTTTACCTGGGAATTATTTTTGTGCTGAACATGGTGTTTTCCTTTATTATGCTGACGCCGGGAGAAATGGCACAGCAGTTGTTAAAAAGCGGAGACAGTATTGTGGGGATCTATGCAGGAAAGAGGACCAAGAGATACTTACGGAGAAAACTGCTGCTGCTGACGTGTTTCAGCGGCTGTGTCTTATGTCTGCTAATGGGAATTTCGCTGGGAATGTCCCTGAGAGGTGAAATATCGCCGGAACTGGCACTGTTTCCTGCAACAGCAATGATTCTGACGGGAATCTTGTGCCCTCTGTACCGGGAAGTAAAGGCATACCGCAAATTTGACTCCTACGCATTTTTTATCTGATTGCGGTATAAGCGCCAAAGCCGGGTGGATACGGGCTTAGATAACAGAAAGGATGTAACCTGAGGGATGTTGTACTTTATACCAGCCTGGTATTTAAAGGACGAATGGAAGGAAGACGAGCAGTTCTGGTACAGGCGCCGGATGAAGACGGAGACGGATGATACGGTCAAACAGATTCAGCTGTTTCAGAGAAATTCCATTTGCGAATATAAGATTTTGCTGCTGTCTTACGCGCCGAATTTCAGGCATTTCCTCCACAGGCAAAGCGCATTTCGGGTTCCCTACTGGTCGGTGTTTGACGCCATCCAGGAGGTGGGCCGGAAAAAGCAGGCAGTTCTTTCCTTTCACAATCTGAACTGGCCTGGGGATATTGAGTTTATCTATACCCCCTTTTCCGTTATGGCTATGCTGAATGGTGAGCGGTATGCGAAGATTGAGTTCGGGGAATACGGAAACCCGATACAGGTTGATCTGTACCGAAACGGGCAGATCAGCCGGAAAAATATTTATGACGACCGGGGGTTTATATCGTGCACCTCCGTGTATGAAAACGGAAGGAAAGCCTATGATCAGTATCTGACAGAAAAAGGAGTCTGGAAACTGTGCCATTTCGCAGACGGCCATGTGGCGGTAAATCCCCGCAGCAGCCAGTATCTGATCCGCACACCCAAGACGGAAAAGCAGGTTTCCTTTTTGAAGAATACGTATCAATCCATGGAGGAAGTGATAGAAGAAGTCTTTGGCACAGCCCTTGAAACAACCCGGGCTGGGGATATCTTTTGCGCGGCGGCCCATCAGCAGCATCTGGCCCTTCTGGACAGGCTGCTGGCAGGGAGAAAGATTTGTTATTCCGTCTTTGGAGAGAGGCTTTTGCTGGACGGGAATGAGGGGGCGGCAGAGCTTCTTTCCCATGGAAATTATATCGTGGCAGATTCCCGGGAGAATCTGGCAATGGTTTCAAGGCAAAAGGGTCTGGAAGCTGTGGCCAAAAAGAATATTCCGCCCTATGACACACGGATTGATTCCGGAATCAGCCAGCAGATGAATGTACAGAAGATCCTGTTTCCGGTGGATCATCTGACGGAGGAGACTCTGGAAGAGGCAATCACCTATATGGCTGCATATCTGGAAGAAAACAGAGATGCCAGAGTACATCTGTTTACCAGAAATGCAGAATTCAGCCGTGAAAGTAACCTGTTAAAGCAGGTTGGAAGCATATTAAGGCGCGGAGGCTATCCGCCCGGATGGGCCGGAAAAACGAATCAGAAGCAAGTTGAGACTTGGCTGGATGAAGAGGAACAGATTCCGATTCTATTTTCTGTCGAGCAATGTGTCAACGAGCTGTCGGTAAATAAATGCGTAAGGGAACAGCGGCTTTTGGTGGATCTGGCTGATACGCCGGATCTGTTTTTGCAGATTTCCTGTGTGAGTATGGGGATTCCCCAGGTTTTAAAAACTGCCACACAGTACATGAGGCCCGGGAAAAACGGACGGGTGAACAGGGATTTATCCAAACTGGGAGAAGACTTAAGGTATTATCTGGACAGCCTGACCAATTGGAATGAGGCGGCGATCCAGTCCTACAGCCTTGGGAAAACCCATACAACACAATATTTGATCGAGCAATGGAAAGAGGTTATTGTCAGCATTGGAAACAGTACGAGTATTGCAGCTGGGGCCGGAAGATTTCAGTAAACAGGTGAAGGTATCAGAGTGTGTGGATTGGTATTATGAACCGGATTTCTCAGGACTGCCGGAAGAGGATTTTGAGGTTGTAATCCTGGATCGGGAAATTACAGAGGATGAATTTGATTTCCTGATACGGTTTATGAGAGCCTATTGCCTGTTTATCACAGAAACAGTCGACTTAAAAGACGGCAGGACACGGCAGCTTTTTATAAGGAAAGCGGGAGAACGGGTTTCAGCAGGGAAGCTGAGGGTTCTTTTGGAGGAGGAGCTGCCGGACTATTTCCCGGGATCCTACGGCGAGAAATTTGAACCGCAGAATATTGCAGTGGCTCAGGGATTTAAAGGGAAGGTTTCATGGATGGGATTGGAAGGAGTCTGGCTGGAGGGGGACTATGGAAATGAGCTAAAGCAGATTGTTTTCTGGAGAAATAATATTCCCTTTGCCAGGGAGAGGAGTATTGAGTTCTGGCTGGAATATGAAAAGGACAACACAGTGGAGCTGGAGCTGGAAATTACGGTTCTTCAGTTTACCTATGGAACGGATCCTGAGATTCCCAACGTGTGGAATTTTTCCGAAAAGGAGCTGGACGAAATTGTCCACATTACAAACAGAAGCGGAAAAGAGGGACATTTGTTCATTTCCCTGAAGGCTAAGGGGAAGGGAAAGCTGTCGGTCATAGCCCTCCATGACCGCTTTTCCAGAAGGGGGAAGGGGAATTTCCTGCCCGGCGGAAAACGGAGCGTCACTTCCAGGCGGGAAGAGGTCTTTTATTATTTTGATCCGGGTAATTTAAAGCCGCCGCTGAATGTTTATTTTTCCGGTTTTAAAACCAAGGAAGGTTTTGAAGGGTATAATATAATGCGGAGGATGGGGCATCCCTTTCTTCTGATTACAGAGGCCAGGCTGGAAGGCGGAAGTTTTTATATCGGTTCGGAGGAGTATGAAACTTCCATTGAGCAGATTTTGCTGCAGCATATGGAGAAGCTGGGGTTTAAGAACTCGGAGGTGATTTTCTCAGGGCTTTCCATGGGAACCTTCGGGGCTTTGTATTATGGCTGCAAAATCCGGCCCAATACATTATTGTTAGGAAAACCCTTAGCCAGCCTTGGGGATATGGCTTACAATGAGCGGCTGAAACCTTTCGGGGGAGGCCACTCCTGGCTGGATGTCCTTCACAAAGCATACGGCAGTCTGGATTTGGATGCGGCCAGACAGATGAACGACAGATTTTGGGACAGATTCGACCGCACAGACTGGAGCAGGACCCGGTTCGCGGTGGCGTACATGATAGAGGACGATCTTGACCAAAATGCATATAAAAATCTACAGTCCCATTTAAAGGATGCAGGGGCAAGGATATACGGCAAAGGTCTCCACGGGCGGCACAATGACGATACGGCCGGCATTGTAAAGTGGTTTTTGAGCCAGTATCAGGCAATTATTGAAAACGATTTTGACAGGACAGGAAAGAAGACGGGCAGGCAGAAATGATGACAGGCCACTCATGGAAGATTTACTGGAATGAATATGCGAAAGAGGCTTATCTATATGGGTCTGAAGTATATTTTCACGCAAAAGACGATATAGAATTTAAAAATCAGCTGATGCAGCCGGGTGCGGTGATAAAGCGGTGGTTTTCGAAAGTAAATTATCAGCTGATGCGTATGGAGCCGTCCCTTCCCATGATAGACGGCGAAGGGCGGTACCGCATCAGCCTGGATGCATCTGCAGAGCCAGAAGGCGGACTGCTTCTGAGGATTATCTTTTATGACCGCTATGACGCGGAGGCAGGCAGCCGGATTATACGGGACGGTGAGGGAGAGTTTCAGTGTCCTTTAAAAACGTTCAGCTATGAGGTGCAGCTGATCCATGCAGGGGCAGCACAGTTTCATTTTCACTGGATAACATTAACGGAAGTAACAGATGAAGAATAGAAAACTTTATCACATATTAAAAAAAGTAAAAAAAGAACGGCTGGCTGTGAGAAGGTTAAGCGACGACGCGCTGAAACGCAAGACAGAGGAGTTTCGGACATGCATTTTAAAAGGGATGTCAACAAACACCCTTCTTCCCAAGGCATTTGCGGTAGTGTGCGAAGCGGATCGGAGAATTCTGGGCATGGAGCCCTATGACTGCCAGATTCTGGGAGGGATAGCGCTGCACTACGGATATCTGGCGGAGATGAATACAGGGGAGGGAAAGACCCTGACAGCCACCATGCCCCTGTATCTGAATGCACTGACGGGAAAAAGCGCCATGCTGGTTACAGCCAATGAGTATCTGGCGGATCGGGATGCTAAGGAGATGGGGCCGGTATATGAATTTTTGGGAATGACGGTGCAGTCAGGGGTGGATAAGGGAATAAGGGAAGGCGTGAGAAATGAGGGGAAACGCCGGATTTATGATGCGGACATTGTCTACACCACCCACTCCATACTGGGCTTTGATTATCTTTTGAATAATCTGGTGTCCAGCGCCCGGGATCGCTTCATGAGGGAATTTTACTATGTAATCATTGATGAGGCGGATATGGTGCTGATGGACGCGGCCACCATGCCCCTTGTAATATCCGGCGTGCCCCGTGTCCAGTCAAATCTGTATGAACTGGCCGATTTCTTCGTGAAAACTTTGCAGCCTGAACGGGATTACATAGAAGAGGATAAGAGCGCGTGGCTTACAGACGGGGGAGTCGCTTATGCGGAACAGTACTTCCGGATAGAAAAATTCTATGGGGCGGAAAATTTTGAGCTTAACAGGCATGTGACCCTTGCCCTGAAAGCCCACATGGTCATGGAAAGGGATAAAGACTATGTAGTGACAGAAAAAGGGGAGGTGTCGCTGTTAGACAATGGTACCGGGCGGGTTCTGACCGGCATGAAACTGAGGGGCGGTATGCATCAGGCCATTGAGGCCAAGGAGAAACTGAACATCACCCAGGAAAACCGATCCGTCGCATCCATAACCTATCAGAACCTGTTTCTTCTGTTTCCCCGCATGTCGGGGATGAGCGGCACCATTTCAGACGCCAGAAAGGAGCTGTACAGGGTCTATAAAAAGAAGGTGGCAGTGATTCCGCCCAACCGGCCTCTTTTGAGGGAGGACAAGAAGGATCTGTTTTTTAAAAATGCCAGGACCCAGTATGAGGAAGCGGTGAAGGAGGTGTTACGACGCCATGAGACGGGGCAGCCGGTGCTGATTGTTACCTCAACCATCGCGGATACGGAGCTGATTTCCCGTGTGCTGATTGAAAAACAGGTGGCCCACAGCGTGCTCAATGCCAACAATGCATACTGGGAGGCTCAGATTATCAAAGAGGCGGGACAGAAGGGGACGGTTACCGTTTCCACCGGTATGGCAGGCAGGGGAACCGATATCCGTCTGGGACCGGAGGCCAGAAATCTGGGAGGGCTTGCCGTCATCGGCATCGGGCGTATGGCCAATATCCGCCTGGAGCGGCAGGCAAGAGGGCGTGCAGGCCGTCAGGGTGATCCCGGCAGCAGCCAGTTTTTTGTGTCCCTGGAGGACGATACCGTCTCAGCGGTAGGGGAAACCGTACTGGAGCGGTATGTGGATAAGGATCGGTGGATTTCCAGGCGGAAACTGAAAAAGCTGATCAACGGGACACAGAAGCTTCTGGAGGAACAGGCGGTTTCCCAGCGGAGGCGGTCCGTAGATTACGACAAAGTGATGAAACGCCAGAGAACCATGATGTACGACGTGAGAAACCGTCTTCTGGACGGAGGAAGCCTGGATCCGGATATGGTACAGGAGCTGGCGCGGGAAAGCGTGAAGACGTTTTTAAAGGAACACCGGAAACTGACCACAGGCGATGTGACCAGATATGTGCTGAACAATATATCCTATGATCTGAATAACCGGTTTCTGAATATAGGGCAGGTAAAGAAGAGGGAGCGGAAAAAGGTTTTAAAACGGGCGTTGCTGTCATACACAGCCTCCGTATGGAAAAATAAAGTGAAATCATTTTCGTCTGAGGAAGAGTTAAAAGAGTATGTCCGCCTCTGCTGCCTGCAGGCCATTGACAATGCCTGGGTGGAGCAGGTGGATTATCTTCAGCAGCTTCAGTATGCGGTCAGCGGCCGATCCACGGCCCAGAGAAATCCTGTGTTTGAGTATCATGAAGAGGCCCGCCAATCCTTCCTTCTCATGGAAAAAACCATCAAGAAGGAAATTGTGAGAAATATTTTTCTGGGACAGATACAATACAGCAAAACAGGAGAAATGCAGGTGCTATTCCCCTGACAGATGTTGAAAATCAAAGCAAAGGATATGGGAAACAGAAATGATCTATAATTTTAATCTTGGAATAGGATGGGCGTCCAGCGGAGTGGAGTATGCACAGAGTTACCGGGCAGTGATGTTGAGAAATATCGGGGCTGACGCAAAGTTTATCTTTACGGATATGTTCGTGTCGGAGAATATCGAACACATGACAAAGAATATCGGATTTCTTGATTCGGAGATTATCTGGCTGTATACGTTTTTTACGGATCAGAAGATTGCCCCTGTCTCGTACACCCTTGATGATCTGAGAGAAACCCTCTGTGCAGGCGGCTATACCTATACCAGAAACGGAAAGACAGGAAGAATCGTTTTTCAGGGAACCAATGATTTTTATACGGTTTATTTTACAGACGAGAAATCAGACAGGGTTCACAGAGTGGAGATTGTCTCAGACGGCCTGCTGATCCGGAAGGATTACTTTACATACGGGAGGGTGTTCTCGGAATATTATGCGCCTCTGGATAAGAAGGCCCACATGTATCTGCGGCGTTTTTTTAATGAAGACGGTACGGTGGCCTATGAGGAGATCAATGACGACGGGAAGGTGATGTACCAGTTTCCGGATCAGTTTTTTTGTTCCAAGGAAGAACTGGTAGGATACATGGTATCCAGGCTGAACCTTAAAAAGGAAGATACGGTGCTCATTGACCGGACTACAGGAATCGGGCAGGCGATTCTTATGCATGCGGGGGAAGCCAGAGTTGGGATGATCATTCATGCGGATCACTTCAGTGAAGGAGGAACTGGTGAGGATTATATTTTATGGAACAATTACTATGAGTATTCCTTTGCCATGAATAAGCACGTGGATTTTTATATCACGGCTACAGACCATCAGAATGTGCTTTTAAAGGAACAGTTTCTCAAATATATGGACGCGGCGCCTGCGGTCTATACCATACCGGTAGGCAGCCTGGACGAGCTGAAATATCCGACGGTAAACCGCACCCCCTATTCTGTCGTCACGGCCTCCAGGCTGGCTTCGGAGAAACATATTGACTGGATTATTGAAGCGGTTGTAAAGGCCAGAGAGACTATTCCCCAGCTTTCCATGGATATCTACGGGAAAGGCGGCGAGGAGCAAAAGCTCCGGGAACTGATCAAAAAGCGGGGAGCGGAAAATTATATTATTCTCAGGGGACAGCAGAATTTAAAAGAGGTTTACCAGGACTATGAGTTATACCTGTCAGGCTCTACCAGCGAAGGATTCGGACTGACGCTTATGGAGGCGGTGGGAGGCGGGCTTCCCATTATCGGCTTTGATGTGCGCTACGGCAATCCCACTTTTATTGATGAGGGCAAAAACGGATATCTGATCCCTGTGGATGAACATATGACGGCAAATGAGAAGATTGACGCATTGACAGACCGGCTGATACAGCTGTTCACCGAAGCGGATCTGGACAGCTTTCATGAACATTCCTACGAGAAGGCCAGGAGATTTCTTACAAAGGAGGTGGAACTGAGATGGAAGCATATCATGGGATAGACGCGGTTCTTCTGCTGGATAACTATGGGGAAGACAGTGAGATGCTTCACCGGTCTTTCCGCGGCTCTGGATTTACAGGGCCGGTGGTTGTAATTGAGGACGACGGATTTTTCCCGGAGGACGTGATCTCCGTTTACCAGTATTTCTCCGGCGATTTTCGAAAAAGCGGCAGGGCGCCGGGAAAAGCCCGGTATTTTAATCAGATTCAGGTTCCCGACTACTGGGAGATCAGCGGAAACAATTCTGACGGAAAAGTGTATGATCTGCACCGGGAGCGGGGACGCATCTTTTATGCGGAGCCCAGGCATAAGAGGCTGGTGCGGGTGGTGGACTGGAAGGACGAAAAGGGGACGGTCCGGTCCAGCGACCACTACAACCGATACGGCGCGTTATATGCCAGGACCTTTTTTAACAAGGACGGGAAACGTTTCTGCAAGGCGTATTTTGACAGGGAGGGGAGAGAAACCATCCTGGAAAATTTCGTCACCAAAGATATAATCCTGAACAGGGGAGGCAAGGTTTATATATTGAAAAACAAGGTGGAGCTGACTCTGAAGGTTCTAAAGGAGCTGGGAGCCATGGGGAGCAGAATATTCTTTAATTCCCTGTCCACCCCACTGTTTGTGTCTGAGAGGATGCCGGAAGGGAGAAAGGAGGATGTGCTGTTCTGGCAGGAAGAGGCCAGAAACGACATACCCGGCAACATGCAGATGATTCTCTCCGGGCAGTCAAAGCGGACAGGGGCCATCTATGTACAAAAAAATGCCAGCTACGAGAAGTTAAAGCAGCTGGGGGCGTCAGAGGACGTGATGAAGCCGTTGGGATTTGTCTACGGATACAGCAGAACGAATACCTTTCAGAACAAGGCGCTGATCTGTACCAATTCCGACCGGATTGAAAAATGCGAGGAGCTGATAAAAGCCCTTCCAAAGATGCATATTTATATTGCCGCGGTTACGGAGATGTCTTCTAAGCTGATGAGCCTGTCTCAATACGGCAATGTAACCTTGTATCCGGGAGCCCGGGCGGAAGTCATTGACCAGCTGTTTGACAGCTGCGATTACTACCTGGATATCAACCATGAGGCGGAGATTGTATCGGCAGTGAAACAGGCGTTTCTGCATGATCAGCTGATCCTTGGATTTAAGCAGACGCTGCATAACAAACGGTTTGTCCCGAAAGAGCATGTGTTTGACAGCCATGAAGCGATGATCGGGTTTCTCAGCCAGGTTATGGATTGTCACGACAGGATACGCAAACAGATTGACTTGCAGAAAAAAGAGGCCATGTCAGAAGAGGCGGCTGCGTATGCAGCTCTTTTGAAATAAAAATTCTAAACAGCAGGAGGAAGGTTATGTTAGGAACAGGATTAAATACCGCAACTGTAGTAATTTTTTTGGAGCTGATACTTGCGGTGTACAGTGCGGCCCTTGTAGTTAACACAGATAAAAAGGCGCTTAAAATTGTACATACCATACTTGGAATTGTATGGGTTGTTCTGGCGCTGATGAATATGTTTGCTTAGAGAAATACGAAAAACAGCCGCGTCAATCTCTGAAAAAGATTGACACGGCCTTTTTTCTGTGCTATAACTGTATTAATTAAATTAATACAGTAGAAACACTGCTGTGTGGAAAGGAGGTCAAAATTTTGATTATTCTGGATTACAGAGACAGGAGGCCTATCTATGAGCAGATTGTGGAGCGGTTTCAGGAACTGATGATGTCGGGAGTCCTGGAACAGGATGCCCAGCTGCCGTCGGTCAGAAGCCTGGCTATGGACTTGTCTATCAATCCCAACACGATTCAGAGGGCGTATGCGGAGCTGGAAAGGCAGGGATATATTTATTCGGTGAAGGGGAAGGGGAGTTTTGTGGCGGATAACAGCGCGCTTAAGGACAGCAAAAGACAGGTGATCCTTAAGAAACAGGAAGAGACAGCCCTGGAGGCTATGGGGCTTCACGTGGATAAGGAAAAGCTTAAGGACATTATCGATAAAATTTATGACAGGGGAGGGATGAGCGATGATTGAGACGAAAGGCCTGACAAAACGGTTCGGGGATATTATGGCGGTGGATCACATTGACGCCGTCATAAAGGACGGAAGTGTTTTCGGGCTCATCGGGACCAACGGAGCGGGAAAAAGCACGTTTTTGCGGATGCTTTCCGGTATCCTTCGTCCGGATGAGGGGACAGTGGCGATTGACGGCAGGGAGGTATATGAGGACACCCAGGTGAAGGCCAGGTTCTTTTATATCTCTGACGATCAGTATTTTTTCAACAATGCCACACCCAGGGAGCTGATGGATTTTTACTGCACCGTGTATCCCGGGTTTGACAGGAACCGGTTTCATCATCTGATGAAAAGCTTCGAGCTGGATGAGCGGCGGAAGATTAACACCTTTTCCAAGGGTATGAAGAAGCAGGTATCCGTAATCTGCGGCGTGTGTGCCGGCACGGATTACCTGTTCTGCGACGAGACCTTCGACGGCCTGGATCCGGTGATGCGCCAGACGGTGAAGAGCATATTTGTGGGGGATATGGAGGAGCGGAACTTAACGCCCATTATCGCCTCCCACAATTTAAGGGAGCTGGAGGATATCTGCGACCATGTGGGGCTTCTGCACAAGGGCGGCATTCTTCTGTCCCGGGATCTGGAAGATATGAAGCTGAACATTCACAAGATTCAGTGCGTGTTTCTGCCGGGGACGGAGCCGGAGGATGTAAAGGGTCTGGATATTATGAAGATTGAGCGCAGGGGAAGCTTGTGCACCCTGACGGTCCGGGGCAGCCGGGAGGACATAGAGGCAGGGATAAACATTTATCATCCCGTGTTTGCGGAGATTATTCCCCTGACTCTGGAAGAGATATTTATCAGTGAAACGGAGGTGGCAGGTTATGACATCAAAAAGCTTGTGCTTTAAACTGATGAGGGAGGATATAAAGCGCCGGGTGTGGACTGTGGCCCTGACAGTGCTTGGGCTAATATTTACGCTTCTGGTGCCTGTGGCCATAAGCAGCAGTTCCTACATGGATCAGGTGGCGGAGAGATTGGTGGACAGGAAGCAGCTCATAAAGAACCTTGTATCCCTGGTGGGAGTGAACGGCGTGGTCATCGCGGTTCTGATAGGGCTGGCCGTGGTGTGGGCGGTGTCGGGATTCCGCTACCTGCACAACAGCAGGCAGGTGGATTTTTACCACAGCATCCCGGTGAAGCGCCACCAGCTGTTTCTGGCGTCCTTCCTCAACGGAATCCTGGTGCCGATGGCTGTCTATCTGGTGATTCAGCTGCTGTCCGTGGCACTGATTTTAAGAACCGGCATCGGAAGTCATGAGCTGGGAAATGTGTGGTGGAGGATATTTCTCATAAACATGGTGTACTACAGCATGCTCTATACCACCATGGTGATTGCCATGATGATGACCGGCAACATGATCATCGCCCTTCTGGGCTTTGGAGTGTTCTGCGGCTACGGCCCGGCGGTAGTGTCCCTGTTTGAGCTGTACAAGTCCACCTGGTTTATGACTTACTTTGAGACAGAGGCGAATCTGATGGCCTGGAAGAGAGCCGTCAACTATACGTCGCCGTTTGCCAACTATATGTTTTCGCTGGCAGACTTTGCCTATGACTCGCTGGGCTTCTGGAGGGTGGCGGGGGCTGCGGCCGCGACGGCGGCTCTGGCAATTATCGCCTACGGGCTGTATCGTATCCGGCCGTCTGAGGCGGCGGGAAGAGCTATGGCGTTTAGGAGGACTCAGAGCCCCATCAAGCATCTGATCGCACTTCCGGTGGGAGTGGTGTTCGGCATGTTTTTCCATGCGCTTAGAAGCACTCTGTCCTGGGCCGTGTTCGGCGTGCTGTGTGGAACCATGCTTACCTGCTGTATTATGGAGATTATCTATCACTTTGACTTCAGAAAAATGTTTGCCAACCGGCTTCACCTTGGGGCCTGCTTTGGTATATCCCTGCTTCTGGTACTGGCGGGAATGTATGACTGGTACGGGTACGACTCCTGGCTTCCCGACGGGGGAAGCGTAAAATCGGCGGCCGTAATATTTGACTATGACGACAACTGGGTTACTTACGGGGATGTGGACATGAGGACGATGCCCGACGGAGAGATGCAGGTTGGCTGGAACTATGGGGGTCAGGCAGACTACGGTTTTGACCACATGTTTCTGACGGATGTCTATTCAATCATGGAGCTGGGGAAAAAGGGAGTGGAGTGGAGCAGAGACCTGCGCAGCGACGGCAGTCTGGAGTACTGGTCGTATACGGATAGATATACCGTGATGTACAGGCTGGCCAACGGCAAAAGCGTATACCGCCAGTATCGGATTCCCAGGGAAGAGATGAAACCCCTGAAGACCGTCATCTATGACAGCAGAGAGTATAAGCAGGGAATCTACCCTGTCCTGGAACAGACCAGTTCCGACACGGCGAAGGTGTGTTTCCAGCAATATAACAAGAAGACGGAGTTAAACCTGACAGGTGAGGAGATCTCCCACCTTCTGGCGGTTTACCAGAAAGAGCTGGAGGAGCTTTCCATGGCCGCAAGGGAGAAAGAGATTCCGATAGCTACCATTCAGTTCAGAACCCGGAAGCATCAGGAGGCTGTCGCCTGGGAGATGGAGCAGGAGGGGTACAGTTACAAAAATCTGGAAGACAGGTGCTATTATCCCATCTATCCGTCCTTTGTGAGGACCTTGGAGGATTTGGATAAGGCAGGTGTCCGCCTGGTAAAGCTGGATAAAGATACGGTGTCGGACATCCGCATCCAGTATTACTGGAAGGCTGAGGATTACAGCGACGAGGCAGCTGAGGATTACAGCGGCGACTGGGAGAAGACGTGGTCTGACGACGGTTATGAGGGGCGGACGGCGGTTTATGACAGCGAAGAGGACATCGAAACCCTTCTCTCTGCCCTGGTATATTACGATTACCGCGACATGAACGGTTACTACGATATGGAGAGCCCGAACAATGCAGACGTGTACGTGACAGCGGACTTTGACACAGAGGGCAGGTTTAATGACCGGGGAGGCAGGTCCGGATTTCAGCTGAACATGAAGAAGCTTTCCGCCGAGGATATAGAAAGGTTCGGATTGGCTTGTTATTCAAATTAAGATTGACATTCTGCTTCGGACAGGATAAGATTATCCTATAAGGAGGGATTGTCCATGGCGTTTTTTGATGAATTAAGCAAAACCTTAAGCGACAAGGGAAAAGAAGCGGCGCAGAAGGCCAAGGAAGCGGCAGGCGTGCTGCAGATGAAGGCACAGATTGCTTCTGAGAAGAGCAAGTTGAAGGAGCTGTACGGTGCAGTGGGCGTACTCTACTACAAGAAGCACCGGGATGACGAGGACACAGAGTTCGGCGATTTGTTCCGGGAGATCGGCAATGTCCTGACCAATGTGGCGGCTATGGAGGAAAAAGTCCAGCAGCTGGAAGGAGCCTTTGCGTGTCCTGTGTGCAAAAAGGTGATGAAGAAGGATGCCCGGTTCTGCAGTTACTGCGGAGCGGCTCTGAGGACAGAAGAGGAGACAGACGAGGACGAGACCGGAGAGGAACTTTGGGACGGCGGTGAGACGGCAGCAGAAACAGATGCAGCGCCTATGGAGGCTGTGGCCGAATCGGAGGTTGTTCCTGAGGACGGATGTTTTGTGACAGAAGAAGGCCGGGAGGCGTAAGCAGGCCGGAGCTTAAAAAGGGTTCGACGCATAAGCCGGAAGGCTTGTGCGGAACCCTTTTTTGTTTCACAGGACACCTGGAACAGTAACGGATAACCTGAATTTATATCATGTATTCCTTTTACATAGTTGACAAATTTCACTGCCGTTGATAAGATTAGAGGAAACATATAATTAAGGAAAGCAGGAGTTTTATGGACAGGATAGTATTGTCATTGCTGGTGGACAACACGGCCGGCGTTTTAAGCCGGGTGGCAGGTCTGTTCAGCCGCAGAGGTTATAATATTGAGAGCCTTACGGTGGGGGTGACGGCGGATGAGCGGTACTCCCGCATGACGGTGGTTTCCACCGGTGATCAGGAGATTCTGGAGCAGATTGAGAAGCAGCTTCGCAAGCTGGAGGATGTCCGGGATATCAAGGAACTGAAACCGGGCCGCTCCGTGTACCGGGAGCTTATTATGGTGAAGGTGAAGGCCAATGCCAGCCAGAGACAGGCGGTAAGCGCCATCTCCGACATTTTCCGCGCCACCATCGTGGATGTGGGCAAGGAGTCTTTGACCGTCATGCTGACCGGGGACCAGTCCAAGCTGGACGCGCTTATTAATCTTTTGGAGGACTACGAGATCCTGGAACTGGCCAGGACAGGCCTTACGGGACTTTCCCGGGGGGCGGACGACGTGCGCTATCTTCCGTAGGATTGCGGCCGGGAGGGCGCAGGTATCGGTTTTCCCAAAGGAAAGCGGCAGGCGGCGGATGTCCGTGGAGGAAAATAAACGTATGCTGAGGGTATCTGCCGGCAGGCGGGGCGGCAATGCAGATTCTGCAGCGCTGCAGGCACATGACTGTCAGGCGGACACCTTTAAACATAGCCGGGAACGGATTAGGCCGTTCCTTTCAGTAGTACAGTAAATGCAGGAGGAAGAAGTTATTATGGCGAGAATTTATTATCAGGAAGACTGTAATTTATCCATGTTGGAGGGCAAGACCATCGCGGTTATCGGCTACGGCAGCCAGGGACATGCCCATGCGCTCAACGCCAAGGAGTCGGGATGCAATGTAATTATCGGGCTTTACGAGGGAAGTAAATCCTGGGCTAAAGCGGAGGCTCAGGGCTTTCAGGTATATACTGCGGCGGAGGCGGCCAAGAAGGCGGACATCATCATGATCCTGATCAACGACGAGCTGCAGGCGGACATGTATAAAAAGGATATCGAGCCCAATCTGGAGGCAGGCAATATGCTGATGTTTGCCCACGGGTTTAACATCCATTTCGGATGCATCAAACCGCCCAAGGATGTGGACGTTACCATGATCGCTCCCAAGGGGCCGGGCCACACCGTGCGCTCCGAGTATCAGGAGGGCAAGGGCGTTCCCTGTCTGGTTGCTGTGGAGCAGGACGCCACAGGCAAGGCGCTTGATATGGCCCTGGCGTATGCCCTGGCTATCGGCGGTGCAAGGGCAGGCGTTCTGGAGACCACATTCCGCACCGAGACCGAGACGGATTTGTTCGGCGAGCAGGCAGTTCTGTGCGGAGGCGTGTGCGCCCTGATGCAGGCAGGCTTTGAGACCCTGGTGGAGGCAGGCTATGACCCAAGGAACGCGTACTTTGAGTGTATCCACGAGATGAAACTGATCGTTGACCTTATCTATCAGTCCGGGTTTGCAGGCATGAGATATTCTATCTCCAACACGGCTGAGTACGGCGATTATGTAACCGGGCCCAAGCTGATTACGGAGGAGACCAAGAAGGCTATGAAGAAGATTCTGTCCGACATTCAGGACGGGACGTTTGCCAAGGAGTTCCTTCTTGACATGTCCCCGGCCGGACGCCAGGTTCACTTTAAGGCCATGAGAAAGCTGGCCGCAGAGCATCCGGCTGAGAAGATCGGCGAGGAGATCCGCAAGCTGTACAGCTGGAACAATGAGAGCGATAAGCTGATCAACAACTAAAGCTATTACAGAGCGGTAAATATGACAGAAGAAAAGACAGCATCCGGTTCCTGACAGATCCCGATGCTGTTTTTTTGGAGGGGACGGATTTGAGATTGCCGGGTATAAAGGGGGAAACAAATGTATCATATTGAAAAAATGGGTAAGCAGCAGCTGGGCTCCCGGCTGGAGGACGAATTGCTGAATTATATTCTGGGAACCCCGGTGGATGTAGGAGAGAAGATCCCCAATGAATTTGAACTGGCAGAGCAATTCGGCGTGGGGCGCAGCACAGTCCGGGAGGCGGTAAAAGGACTTGTGACGCGGGGAATTCTGGAGGTGCGCAGAGGGGCAGGTACCTTTGTGGTGAGCCACCACTCCCTGAAGGAAGATCCTCTGGGGTTAACGAAGCTGGAGGATAAATATAAACTGGCATTGGAACTTTTTGAACTGCGGCTGATGATGGAGCCGGAGATCGCATCACTGGCGGCTCAGAAGGCCGGGGACGGGGAAAAGGTACGGCTGCAGGAGTTGTGCCTGCAAGTGGAGGAACTGTATTCCAACGAGGAGGATCATCTGGCGAGGGATGTGGAGTTTCACACCCACATAGCCAGGTGCAGCCAGAACCGGGTGGTGGAAATGCTGGTTCCGCTGATCAATTCGGCGGTTACTACGTTCGGAAGCCTGACTCACCGAAAGCTGAAGCAGGAGACCATTGAGACCCACAGGGCAATTACGGACGCGATTGTCAAAGGGGATTCGGTCGGAGCCAAATGTGCCATGATTATGCATCTGACGTATAACAGACAAATGTTGGTGAAGATGATGGAAGAGTATGGAGAGGAACATACAAAAGAGCGGGAATAAACAAAAATTAGATAAAATATACAAAACAGTGGTTTTATAAAGCGTAAAACTGCTGTTTTTTTATGCAAAAAGTAGAAAGGAAGTGAAAAACATCAGACATATTGACAATAAAAACTTATATGATATAATGAAATCACAATAAACATAAGACGTCATATGTTTTTGAATTTAAAAAGAAACGAATCAAACAACGACAGTATATGGAGGGAAATGTTATGGGAACAGAAACGATGCTCGATCCCACAAGGCTTGTGATCGCGGCCGTACTGGGTTTGGCACTGCTGCTGATGATGATTATCAAGTTTAAGATTCATGCGATGATATCCATTCTGACCGGTGCGCTGGTCATAGGCCTGGTGGCAGGCATGCCCTTTGGCGACATTGTTATGGCAGTTAACGACGGTATCGGCAATACGCTGAAAGGAATCGCGCTGCTGGTAGGTCTGGGCTCTATGTTCGGCGCGATTCTGGAGATGTCCGGCGGCGCCCAGACGCTGGCAGTAACTATGGTAAAGCGATTCGGGGACGAGAAGGCGGCCTGGGCGCTGGGGATTACAGGCCTGGTCATCGCCATGCCGGTATTTTTTGACGCCGGGCTTATTATTCTGATTCCGCTGGCATTTTCTCTGGCTAAGAGAACCAACCGTTCTTCCCTGTTCTACGCGGTTCCTCTTCTGGCAGGTCTGGCCGTGGGCCATGCCTTTATCCCGCCTACACCGGGGCCTGTCCTGGTGGCTACGATGCTGAATGTGGATTTGGGCTGGGTGATTCTTGTAGGCGTCATCTGCGGAACGGCTGCCATGATTGTGGCCGGACCTGTATGGGGTTCCATATGCGGAAAGAAATATTTCGTTGCGGTTCCGGCGCATGTGGCCAACCAGGAGGAGATTGATGAATCGAAACTGCCTTCTTTCGGAAGTATTGTGGGCATCATTCTGATTCCCCTTGTGCTGATTATCCTGAAGTCCGTAGCAGGCGTGGTGGATGCTCTGGCACCGGTGGAACCGCTTCTGGCTTTTCTGGGAGAGCCTTTTGTGGCGCTTCTCATCGCTACGGCTGCGGCCATGGTTATTCTTGGCATCAGGCACGGCTATACCACGGAGGAACTGGAGAAGATCATGACAAAATCCCTGGAACCTACAGGCCTGATCCTTCTGGTAACTGCCTGCGGCGGCGTGCTCCGGTATATGCTTCAGTACTCGGGGCTTGGGGATGTGATCGGCAATGCGGTGGCCTCGGCCAATCTCCCCATCGTGGTGGTCGCGTTTATTGTGGCGGCTCTGGTGAGAATCTGTGTGGGTTCCTCCACGGTGGCTATGACCATGGCAGCAGGTATCATTGCGGCTATGCCAGGGATTTCGGAGCTTTCTCCCATGTACCTGGCGTGTACGACGGCTGCTGTGGCAGGCGGGGCGACGGTGTGCTCCCATTTTAATGATTCCGGTTTCTGGCTGGTGAAATCTCTTGTGGGGTTGGATGAAAAAACCACTTTAAAGACATGGACGGTTATGGAAACGCTGGTAGGCGGAACGGGATTTGCGGCGGCGCTTATTATATCCTTCTTTGTATAGGGTGACAGGCAGTCTGATTCCTGATACAATGAATAAAAGTTATGATTTCCGAAAACGGATTATAGAGAAGGGAGAATACTTATGGAACTTATCAGTCAGAAGATGAGGAAGCTGGCTCCGGAGCTGGATCCTCTCAGAATCGGAACAGGGTGGAAGCCGGAGGATCTGGACAAGCCTCAGATCATGATCGAGAGTACATTCGGGGACAGTCATCCGGGAAGCGGACATCTGGATATCCTGGTGGAGGAGGTGCGAAA
>JAAWLV010000208.1 GCA_022798105.1 Hungatella sp. | reverse complement strand
GAGACCGGAGCTTTATACCGATTACGGAAAGGTTTCCCATTACAGACGGTTTGAAGTGAAGTCTGCCATTTTGCTCTCGGGGTCATATAGAATCTTTGCATATGATAAATCCCATTGTTCAACGAAATTTACGATTGCCGGGTGGTGGTCCGGGATTTTGAACCACTCGCTTTCATCCTTTAGCTTCATGCGGTTGCTGCCAATTTCCCGTACCCTGTGTTTGCCGATCACATAGGTGCCGATATACCTCTGGTCCTCCAGCATCCGCAGGACCGTTGGGCTGCTCCAGACGCCGTGTGTCCTGGATACATTATGAATGTTTTTTCCCTTTATCCCTCCGATATTGGCTGGAGTACGGGGAGCGTGTATGACGGGAGGGGAATTTTGAGCTTTTAATGTGGGTGGTTTTCTGGTATACTGAATGGTATAAATTTAGAGTTGGAGGGCAGTAATGAAGCGGGGGAGAATTATTGTGCTCAAGGTCACCGGGAACTGGGAAAACCACAACGTCAGCTATCATTGCTGAAGACAGAAGTAAAAGGTTGTGAATTACATTGGATTTTGCGACAGGGGTATGCTGCTGGCCGGTGGCTGCGGGGATACGAATGGGAGGCCGCATCTTTTAGCGTATTGCAACAGGCACGGAATGTTTAAGACGATGGTATGATCTTAAGCCTGAAAGGATTTTGGAACGGGTTTTTTGGAGTCTGGTGGATTCTAAGGTATACTATAGGAAACAGGCTGGGGGGTGAAGGCAGTGGATGATAAAGTGTATGAATATGAGTCCCTGATCTATGAAGCCGGGGGGACCGGCGGAGCATATGTTCTTTTTCCTTATGACATCAGGAAAGAGTTTGGGCGGGGACGGGTGAAGGTGCATGCCACGTTTGACGGAGAGCCGTATGATGGCAGCATTGTAAATATGGGGGGAAGGAACGCTGATGGGAGCGTCTGCTATATCATAGGCGTGCGGAAAGAGATCCGCTCCCGGATAGGGAAACAGCCGGGAGACAGTGTCCTGGTGAAAGTCAGGGAACGGGAATAAAGGAGGGATGGACGGTGTGGACATGTCCGAAATGCGGTCGTACTTTTAAGAGACGGGAACAGGGTCATTACTGCGGGAAAGCGCCGGAGACGGTTGAGGAATATATCGCGGCACAGCCGGAAGAAGTACGGCAGTATCTGAAAGAAGTAAGAGATGCGCTGCGTGCGGCACTGCCGGAGGCGGAGGAACGGATCTCATGGAGCATGCCGGCTTATTGGAAGGAGCATAACATCATACAGTTCGCCGGGTTTAAGAATCATGTGGGGGTGTATCCGGGGCCGGAGGCTGTCCGGGAATTTTCTGAACGGCTGAAAGACTATAAGACCAGCAAGGGGACCATACAGCTTCCCTACAACAGTGCGGTCCCGGCAGGATTGATCTCTGATATTGCGGGATGGTGTTATGAGACAGGGAACCATCCGTAAAATAAAGAATATTTGAAAGGCGCAGGGAATGGACCAGGGTGTATTATATTTTTTTGACAGGAAGCCGGAAGCGCTGCCACTGTATGAGGCTTTTGAAGAAAAAGTTTTGTCCGGGATGGACGGCGTGAAGGTAAAGGTACAGAAAACGCAGATTGCTTTTTCCAACAGACATAATTTTGCTTTTGTTTCCTTCCTGCCTGTGCGGAAAGCGAAGGAGAGGCCGGAGGTTTATATTGTTGTGACCTTTGGACTTGGATACCGTGCCCGTTCTCCGCGCATAGACGCGGCGGTGGAGCCGTACCCCGGACGCTGGACTCATCATGTCCTGCTCTCCGGGACAGGGGAGGTTGAAGATGAACTGATTGGATGGGTGAAGGAAGCGGCGGCCTTTTCGGCCGGTAAGCGCTGAACCGGCCGGGGCGGCAGAAGCAGTGTCAGAAATATGGATCGAGGGAGTATCTTATGGAAAATGAGAAAGTATATCAGATGGATTTTTCAAAAGTGTATCATCTGCTTGTGAGCAAAGCGGAGAAAAAAGGGCGGACAAGGCAGGAGGTTGACGAGGTGGTCAGGTGGCTTACCGGGTACAGCCAGGCGGAACTGGAAGGGATGCTGGAAAGGCCGGTGTCTTATGGGGATTTCTTCCAGGCTGCCCCGGAATTGAATGAAAACAGGAAGCTGATAAAAGGCGTGGTCTGTGGTGTAAGGGTGGAAGAGATCGAAGAGCCTCTGATGCGGGAGATACGTTATCTGGATAAACTGGTTGACGAACTTGCCAGGGGGAAGGCCATGGATAAAATACTGCGTAAGTGAAAACAGGATATAGGACTGCTCCAGCTAGAAAATCACAGAGGACACTACCATCACAGCACCGGCTAAGGACGCTTCCGCGCTGGTGAAGAAGATTGGCCGGACTACTTACATTGTGAGGGTTCATTTCAGCAAGACGAGCAAGGAAACCATGAGCGATAAAATCAAGCGTATGCTGAAAAATGAGATACGGCAAGCATGGAACCGGTCTTGCAGATTGTTCTGGAAAAGCCGGTTTTAAAAGTGCTGGACGTCCGCACCCAGGTATTTGTGGAGAATTTGTTGAATCCTTTCCGCATATGAACGTGTCAGTACATTAGTATAACCCACACGAATTAACCGTACCTTTCACTTGTCTAAATTTCCATCTGCTGCGTTGTCGTCAATCAACGCAGCCACCGGCTACGCCTCATTCC
>JAAWLV010000207.1 GCA_022798105.1 Hungatella sp. | reverse complement strand
TCCACGTACGCCTCATAAATTTATGCACATCTGACAAAAAATCATCTCACAAAATCAGGCACAAAGAGACTCCGAGAGTACATTTTTTATTTTAAACCCTTTCCCACCCATACCATAACGCTTCTGGGACGGATGGTAAAACGGTTTCCTGAAAGGCCGGAGGTCCTCTCCTCCTGTCTGGCCTCCCATGTGTCTGCCGCCAGCTCCCACTCCATGGATTCCGGCAGCTCGGGAAGAAGCACCGTAACATCTTCCCAGTAGCTGTTGGAGGCCACATAAACCACCTCCGGATCCTTTTCAGGTTCCTGTCCTGCAAACATCACTCCCACATACCGCTCATACGCAGCAAACTGCCCTCTCCACGGCTTCTCCCCGTGAAAACTGATATCCGGAAACCCGCAGGCTCCTCCGCTGATATTGCTTCTGAGGACTCTGTAATCTTTGCGGAACCGGATCATGTACTGGAAAAAGCGGAACATTTCCCTGTTCTTTTCCAGAAGCCTCCAATCCAGCCAGGATGTAATGTTATCCTGGCAGTATGCGTTATTGTTGCCGAACTGCGTGTTGCAAAACTCATCCCCGGCCAGAAACATGGGGATCCCACGGCTGCACATAAGAAGGCAGAAGGCGTTGCGCATCATCCTGTGCCTTAAGCCGTTAACCTCCGGATCGTCAGTCTCCCCCTCAACGCCGCAGTTCCAGCTGTTGTTATCCCCTGCCCCATCGGTGTTGTTCCAGCCGTTCTTTTCATTATGCTTTTCATTGTATGAGAACAGATCATTCAGGGTAAATCCGTCATGGCAGGTGATAAAATTCACCGAGGCGTCTTTCCTGGTACTGACCTCGTAGATATCCCGGGATCCGGCTATCCGCAGAGCTGCCGCCTGGGCCATGCCGCCGTCTCCTTTCAGATAACGGCGCATGTCGTCGCGGTACCGGCCGTTCCACTCCGCCCACCTGTTCCAGGAGGGGAAGGTTCCCACCTGATAGAGTCCCACCGCATCCCATGCCTCCGCAATCAGCTTTACATCCCCCAGTATGGGATCAAAAGCCAGAGACTGGAGAAGGGGCGGCTTGTTCATGGGAGTCCCGTCCTCGTTTCGCCCCATAATGGAAGCAAGGTCAAACCGGAACCCGTTAACCCTGTAAGTGGTCACCCAGTAGCGCAGACAGTTTAAAATCATCTGATGTACAATGGGATGGTTACAGTTTAAGGAATTGCCGCACCCGCTGAAATTATAGTAATACCCCTCCGGAGTCAGAAGATAATAAATATTGTTGTCAAAACCTTTAAAGGAAAAGAAAGGCCCATGCTCATTGCCTTCGGCAGTGTGGTTAAACACCACATCCAGATACACTTCTATGCCATGCTGGTTGAAGACCTGGATCAGATTTTTTAATTCGTTCCCCTCCCGGTTATACTCTTTGCTGGAAGTGTAGCTGGTATTGGGGGAGAAAAAGCTGACAGTGTTATATCCCCAGTAATTGTAAAGCTTCTTCCCGTCCACTTCCCGGTAATCCTGCATCTCGTCAAACTCAAAAATGGGCATCAGCTCCACTACGTTTACACCCAGCTCCAAAAGATACGGCAGCTTCTCCATAAGCCCTGCAAAAGTACCCGGATGAAAAACCCCCGAGGAGTCGTCTTTTGTAAATCCCCTCACGTGCAGTTCATAGATAATCAGATCCTCCATGGGAAGCAGGGGCTGCTTTGATGTTCCCCAGTCAAAATCATCTTTCACCACCCTGGCCTTGTAGTGCTGTTCGTGTCCCGGCGAATCCCCCCACTGGCTCTGACCGGTAACCGCCTTGGCATAAGGGTCAAGAAGATATTTTGTCTTATCAAAAATAAGGCCTTTCTTCGGATCATAGGGGCCGTCCACCCTGTATGCATACTCAAACTCTTCTATATTCAGTTTGAACACGATCATGGAGTAGACGTTGCCGATACGGTAATGCTGGGGAAAAGGCAGCACGGCAAAAGGCTCCTCTTCCATACGGTGGAACAGCAAAAGTTCAATGGATGTCGCCCCGTGAGAGTATACTGTAAAATTAACGCCTCCCGGAATAGCCGTAGCTCCGTTGATCTCATAAAATCCCGGGCGCACGTCAAAACCGTCTATACGATCCATAGGAATCAGGTGGATGGTGCGGGGAAGACTTATCTTTTCCACATCCTCCTTCACGGTCTCCCTAACCGTGTACTCCTCTGTTTCAGCCCCGCTTTTTCCCTTCACTGTCTTTTCATACATGTATTTTACCTCCTCGCTTTTTAACTTTTTTATTATATTCCAAATTACCATGGTATTCAAGACAGTAACGGGATATTTTCTGATAATTTTGGTTTACCGCCGGCAACCGCTCGGATCCCCCTGAACGCTTCCGGCATACGGCATGCCGCCGCTTCGGATCGCTGCGCGAGGGCCATATACCTGCAGTTTCTGTATCGAACATATGTTCTTTTTATATTTTAAAACATGGGCCTGATATTGTCAAGCAGATTTTCACGTGATGGTTCACAGGCAATGTCTTAAATTAACCCGTTGTGCTAGTACTGCCCTGCGGAAATTCCGATGAATAAAGCACCCGCTGTCTACGCCCTCTGCACGTCTGCAAAGCTAGACGTAGGCACCACTACGCCGTCGCTTTGCAGACGCACAGATTCCGCAGACATCTGGCACTTTCTTCACCGTTATTTCCGCAAAGCAGTACTA
>JAAWLV010000206.1 GCA_022798105.1 Hungatella sp. | reverse complement strand
TTGCCAGCTCATCCACCAGCTTATCCAGATACCGGATCTTCTGCATCAGCGGATCCTCAATATTCTCCACCCGGACGCCGCACACCACCCCTTTGATCAAACCGCAGTGAGGGTTCATGGCCGGCGCCTGGTCAAAAAACGTCCCGTAATCCACATCCTTCTCAAGCTGTTTTCGGATTCCCTCCTCATCATATCCGGTAAGCCAGCCAATGATCGTATCCACTTCCTCTTTCGTCCTGTTTTTTCTCTCCGCCTTCTGAACCAGCAGCGGATAGATCTTTGAAAATTTCATGGCAAACACTTTGCTGTTCTCCATATGTCCCTCCATCTACGCATCCGGCTTCTGCCCGTCATGGGCCGGCCATCTGCACTCCGTCATCTCCATATCCGTAAAAACCGCCTTAAAAGAAGAATCCTCCGGGCTGCACGCATAGACGCCAAACCGTATCTGCCCGCCGCCCTTCCACATATGGCAGATGCGCATCTGGCTGTAGCGGATCCCGTCAGGGGAACATTCGATACAGTAATCGTCCTCCCTGCGGCTTAAGCGGTACCACATGGACTTTACAGAGGCATCCATGGCCGTGGTAGCCCAGTCTGAATACCCGTTGTTGGTCACGACGCTGCCCAGATGCTGAAATTCCCCGTTCTCATACTCAATGGAGCCCTTCAGCCAGTTTTCACTGTCCAGATACATGACTACTCCGCACTGGTCGAACCGGCGGCTGCTGTCAAACTCCGTCCTCACCACAAAGGAAAAATACTTCTCGTCCGTGGTCATCTGCAGTACAGGGGCATTGTCATTTCGGAAATGATAGTAAGTCCGCTGCCACAGATCTGTATGGGGATCGGTGACAATCTCCACACGGCCGTCCTCCACAGTACAGATTTTCGGCTTCCTTATCCACTTCATCTTTCTTACATCCACTTTCACAGCTCCGTCTCCTTCATCCATTCTATAAGAGTCCCCCTGCTGCCGCACTCAGGGCAGGTGTAGGTGCCGAAATAGTAAGCCGCTTTCCACGCATCCTCCACGGCCAGAAGGTGTACCAGGTTGCTGAACCACACATACGTATCCTCATAGCTTTTCCCGTCCCACTGGCCCGTAACCGACGGGGCCGACTCTATTTTCTTCAGCTGTTCCCTGTCATAAAACCCGTCGGACTCCATCTCCTCATCAAAGTACCCGCAGTCCGGACAGGTCAGCGGGCACTGCTCCCACTGACCCATGAGCATCTGAAACGCCGCCTCCCGATCTCCCAGAATCGCCAGCACATCCGTGGCGAAATACTGACGCTTCCACGCCGGCTCCACCCCCTTTAACCGGTCCATATACCTGCCAAGAAACTCCTTGGTCATCTCCCCCATCATGGCCGTGCTGCGGCGGTAGCTCTCCATAACCTCCTCCGGCATCATCTCTTCTCTCCCGCTTCCCCCGCCGCAGCAGGGAATATCCGTGGCCATCACATCCCCTGCCAGGGCGATGACCTTCATCTGCCAGTCAAAATCCTCCTCCTGCCGCTTTAATTCCAGCAAAAGCACCAGATAAGGCATAACCAAATAGGAGGCGTCATACAGGCTTAACTGGTGGGTCAGGCTCTCACTGAGATTGTCAAATATAATCTCATAGCTGTCCTTGTCCTCACCGTCCAGCCTGCGCAGCTTCTCCGTATCCGGTATCAGCTCCTTTGGGCAGAACAAAAAAGCCACATCTTCCCTCACATCGCCGTAAGCTCCCCGGCAGGTTTCCCACAGACCGGACGTAAATTCCACCGGTTTCAGCTCCCTTCGCAGGTCCCCAACCTTCTCAAGCCCTTTCTCAATCTCCTCTTTCCACATAGCGGACTGTTCTTCTCTTGTCATACCGTTTCTCCTCCTGTTTACCTGATTCTAACCCTGAGGCGCCGCTGCCGTCTCCAGATATCTTGCCGGAACCTCCTTTACCAGCCACACCCCGTTTTCCGACAAATAAAACACATACCCGTCCTCGGCCATCCGTCCGGCATCGACCTTCAGCACGGCCGGAACCCCATGGCGCTGCCCCACTTTCACAGCCATGCCGTAATCACCGGACAGATGGACATACAGCCTGCTGCCCGGCCTAAGCCCCTCTCCCTTGTTCAGGATACTCCCCAGGAACCGGGTGGCCGTGCCGTGGTACAGCACATCCGGCGGATTCACTGCCTTTAACTCCACATCCACCTGAATGCTGTGTCCCTGATTTGCCCTGATCTTTGTGCAGTCCTCATTAAACGCAAACCGCTTCTTGTCGTTGGTCCTCACAATCTCCTTCAAGGTCTCCATATCCAGGCTTCTCCCTGTCTCGCACACGCCCCGGATAAGCTCCCTTACATCCGCCCACCCGTGTTCGTCCAGCCGGATTCCCGCGGCAGAGGGATTGTGGCGCAGCACCAGGCTGATAAATTTGCTAATCTTTTTATAAGGCTCCTTTTCCATGTGTGTCCCTCTCCTTTCTCTGTCCCAAATCCGCTTCCGCCCGGCGCAAGACGGTCTTTGGCGCCAAACTGCTCACCCTCATGTTTATGATATCAACTATATTATAGCGCTGGTGTTAAAAAATTGCTATAGATTCTTATCCTGACATCTGCATCTGGTTCCGTTTAGTTACTGTTCCCCCCGGCTAATCACCACGCTGATTAGCCGGAAGGATGCACGTAATGGCAGCGAACCAGGCCGCCCATCGCCGGAGGCGATTTGGAATGGCGGACTGGGT
>JAAWLV010000016.1 GCA_022798105.1 Hungatella sp. | reverse complement strand
CCAGTACCGTTACGGGGGCAAAGCATATGCCCCATCGCCGCAGGCGATTTTAAATGGGCATATGCGGTTACGTTCACGGGGTACCTGTGAACAGTAACAACCGGGAGAAACTCATCTGCCTGTTTTTCAGGGTTTATGGCAAAGAAAAGACAGAAAAGGGCTGTTGCAATGATGTTTAGAAATCCATAAAACCGGAAAAAACAGAGATTTTAATAATTTCTCAATGGTTTTGAAAGCTTCCGTATCACCATAAACCCTTGATTTTTCCAGGTTTCTTTGTTACTCTCTATATGTTAGAATAAACAGCATCTGACAAAGGAAGGAATAATGTTATGAAAATACATAATAGATGGTCTTGGCTGTCATGTGTGGCGATGTCACTGGCAATTTGGGGGACATTAGGTCTGACGGGATGCGGCAGCGCCGGATACCGCAGGCAAGTGCATCAACCCACAGAGGCCGCCGGAGAGAAAAACATTGTGATAGAAGAAAGTTCTTCCCAGGAGCCGCAGGTTTTAGAGGGAATCAGTCAGATGACCCCTGAAGGGCCGGAGTATGAGATGCTAAAAGACCAGACAGTACCGGAGACAGAACCAACTCCGGAATATTATCGTGTAGGGGTGGAGCACGAAAGTGTGGTAAAATTGCAGGAACGCCTTATGGAACTCGGGTTTATGGATAACGATGAGCCCACAGAGTACTACGGGACCATGACCCAGGCCGCTGTAAAATCTTTTCAGCGTCAGAATAATCTGGCTCAGGACGGGATTGTGGGACCGTCTACCTGGGAGGCAATCATGGCTCCCGATGCAAAGTATTATGCAGTGGGAAGTGGCGATCAGGGAGAAGATATACAGAGGATTCAGGGACGTCTGTACGAGCTGGGGTATCTGGCCACAGAGGATTTGGTAACAGGTAATTTTGGGGATAAAACCCAGGAGGCGGTTATTAAACTCCAGGAGGTCAATGGTATTGAACAGGATGGAAGAGTAGGGCGCCAGACTATGAACCTTCTTTACAGCGATGAGATAAAGCCCAACATGCTTGTCTACGGCGACCGAAGCGAGGTGGTTCAGGCTGCTCAGGAGCGCTTGAAAACGTTGGGGTATTTAACTACGGAGCCGGATGGGGCATATGGTCTGGATACTTCCATCGCTCTGAAACAGTTTCAGTCAAGAAATGATCTGGTAGTGGACGGGTATCTCGGCCCTTCTACAAGATCTGTACTTAACAGTCCCGATGCAACTCCCAACGGCATGTCCTTGGGAGATCAGGGCGACAGCGTGCAGCGGGTTCAGGAACTGTTAAATAAATATGGTTATCTTTCCTCTTCCCATGTAACCGGGTATTATGGTGAAGTGACAGAAACAGCAGTAAAAAATTTCCAGAAAAATAACAGCTTATCCAGCGACGGATCCGTTGGAATGCAGACCATGGCAAAGCTGACCGGAAGCAATGTACAAAGGTCCACAGGAGGCGCGGCTGCAGGCGGATCAGGCAGTTCAGGCAGTTCGGGAGGAAATAAAGGGGGAGGAACCTCAGGGGGTACTGTAAAAGTCAGCGGCGGCGCAGGCACTCTGATATCTATTGCCAGTTCCAAAATAGGATGCCCCTATGTTTATGGAGCCAAAGGCCCCAATTCCTTTGACTGTTCCGGTTTCGTGTACTGGTGTCTGAACCAGGCCGGGGTAAAGCAGAGTTATCTGACTTCATCAGGGTGGCGAAGTGTGGGAAAGTACACAAAAATTACCAACTTTAATAGTCTGCAGGCAGGAGATATTATTGTGGTCAGCGGTCATGTGGGAATTGTGGCAGGGGGCGGTACGGTAATCGATGCTTCTTCCAGCAACGGCAAGGTCGTCCACAGATCGTTAAGCTCCTGGTGGAGAAACAGTTTTATCTGCGGCTGGAGAATTTTCGGATAACGATTTTCGGATAACTGAAAAAGGTAGTTGAAATATAGAATATAATGAGTTATAATACCAAACAGAAAGTGAATAAATCTTCAGGGCAGGGTGCAAGTCCCTACCGGCGGTAAAGCCCGCGAGCCGAAAAGGCATGATCCGGTGAGATTCCGGAGCCGACAGTACAGTCTGGATGAAAGAAGATAATTGAGAATCAGTGGCCGCAGACCATAGAATCAACAGATGCTCTGAGATAGGATATTCCTGTTTCAGAGCTTTTTATTTCAGCTTTATAAAGCTGCGGCAAAATTCCCTTAAAATCCCTGAGGAGATATCCTGCAGGGATTTTTTATGTGAACTTGATAATAATAAACTCTGAAAGGGAAAAGGCTATGGCAGAACAGCAATATATGGAGAGGGCCATTTATCTGGCACAAAAAGGCCGGGGATGGGTAAATCCGAACCCGATGGTGGGAGCCGTTATTGTAAAGGACGGAAGGATTATTGGAGAGGGATATCATGCCAGATGCGGGGAGCTTCATGCGGAGCGAAATGCGATTGGATCATTGACAGAGAGCGCCGAGGGGGCAGTGATGTATGTAACATTGGAGCCTTGCTGCCATTACGGCAGGACACCGCCGTGTACCCAGGCTATACTTGAGCAGAAACTTGCAAAAGTAGTCATTGGATCCCGGGATCCGAATCCAAAGGTAGCAGGAAAAGGTGCGCAGGTGCTTCGGGCGGCAGGCGTTGTGGTTGAAGAGGATTTTATGAAAGAAGAGTGCGACAGGCTAAATCCTGTATTTTTCCACTATATAACCATGAAAACACCTTATGTAGTCATGAAATACGCCATGACCGCAGACGGAAAGATTGCTACCAAAACAGGGGCTTCCCAGTGGATAACAGGGGAAAAGGCGAGGAAGATGGTTCACGATATGCGCCATAATTATATGGGAATTATGGCGGGGATTGGTACCGTGCTGGCAGATGACCCTATGCTGAATGTCCGGCTGGAAGGAAAGAAAAGCCCTGTGAGGATTATCTGTGACAGCAGCCTCAGGATTCCCCTGGAAAGTAAAATCTGCCGGACCGCACAGGAATATAAGACGATTGTTGCCTGCGGTACAACCGGAGAGCCGGAGCAGAAGAAAGCGGAGTGTTTAAAGAAGATGGGAGTACAGGTGGTTTCGTTTCCTGACAGCCGGGGAAAAGTGGATTTGAGTAAACTGATGGAGTATCTGGGCGGCAGCCAGGGCATTGACAGTATACTTCTGGAGGGCGGAGGAGAATTAAATGACAGTGCGCTGAGAGCCGGAATTGTAAAAGAAGTTAAGGCATTTGTTTCGCCCAGAATTTTCGGAGGCGCAGGGGCTAAGAGCCCTGTGGAGGGAATCGGAGTGGAAGCCGTCCAACAGGCAGTGGAGCTCTGGCTTGAAGCAGTCACCCCGATTGGGGAAGATCTGCTGATGGAATACCGGATTAAATAATCAGGTAAGAGAGGAGGATACATGTTTACCGGAATTATAGAAGAGATGGGAAAAATCCGCTGGGTTTCCCTTGAAAGCGGTTCGGGAAAACTTGCAGTTGCGGCGTCAAAAGTGCTGGAGGGAACGAAAGTAGGAGACAGCATTGCCGTAAACGGAGTATGTCTTACTGTAATATCCGTGGAAACAGACGGATTTACGGCAGATGTTATGGCGGAAACTGTGAGGCGGAGCAATCTTGGAAAGCTGAAGGCCGGAGATTACGTAAATTTGGAGCGTGCGATGGCAGCCGACGGCAGATTCGGAGGCCATCTGGTATCAGGCCATATTGACGGAACCGGCATCATAAAAACATATAAAAAAGAAGAAAATGCGGTGTGGGTAACCATTGAAACGACGCCTGAGATTCTGCGCTTGGTCATAGAGAAAGGATCTGTCTGTATTGATGGGATCAGTCTTACAGTGGCGCAGGTGGGGGCGGAGTCGTTTCAGGTATCAGTCATACCCCATACAGGGGCAGAAACTACATTGCTCAGAAAACGTCCGAAAGATATGGTGAACCTGGAAAATGATGTGGTAGGAAAATATGTGGAGCATCTTTTAAAATATAAACAGCCGGAATCAGAGGAGAAGCCCAGGGGCTTAACCATGGAATTTTTATCACAATATTTGTAGAAAGCCGGAGACGCGGGAAAAACAGCAGAAGGGAGAGAATGACATGAATACAGAGTATAATACCATTGAGGAGGCCCTGGAAGATTTGAGGGCAGGTAAGATGATTATGGTGACAGACGACCCGGATAGGGAGAACGAAGGAGACTTAATCTGTGCGGCAGAATTTGCAACCCAGGACAATATTAATTTTATGGCCTGCCATGGAAAAGGGTTGATCTGCACACCTATGAGTTCCGGGATTGCTGCCAGGCTGGGGCTTCCCCCTATGGTAGCGGAAAATACAGATAACCACAGTACGGCATTTACCGTATCCATCGATCACGCAGATACAACTACCGGAATTTCAGCGGCAGAGCGTTCCTATACGATGATGAAGTGTGTGGATGAAAATACCAAGCCTGATGAACTGCGCAGGCCCGGCCATGTATTCCCGCTGATTTCCAGAGACGGCGGAGTGCTTGTAAGGAACGGCCATACAGAGGCTACAGTAGATCTGATGCGCCTGGCGGGCCTGAAGGAGTGCGGCGTGTGCTGTGAAATTATGGAAGATGACGGCACGATGATGCGTACACCGAATTTATGGAAGATGGCCAAAGAATACGGATTAAAATTTATTACCATAAAGGATCTTCAAAATTATTGCCGGATACATGAAAAGCATGTGGTATGCGAAGCCTGCGCCGATATGCCCACCCAATACGGCCTTTTCCGGATTTACGGATATGTCAACGATATAACGGGAGAGCATCATGTGGCTTTGGTAAAGGGAGAGATTGGGGATGGTAAAGGGATTCTCTGCCGTGTCCATTCGGAATGCCTGACGGGAGATACGTTCGGCTCTCTCCGCTGCGACTGCGGCAATCAGCTGAAGGCAGCTATGCAGATGGTGGAGGAAGAGGGAAGAGGAGTCGTGCTGTACATGCGCCAGGAAGGAAGGGGAATCGGCCTTATCAATAAGCTGAAAGCGTATGAGCTGCAGGAACAGGGGATGGACACTGTGGAGGCTAATATCCGTCTGGGCTTTGCCCCGGATCTGAGGGAATACTGGGTGGGAGCACAGATATTGGCAGATTTGGGTGTCAAATCCCTCAGGCTTTTGACCAATAATCCTGAGAAAGTTTACGGCCTTGGGGACTTTGGCCTGACGATTGAGGAGCGTGTACCGATTGAGATCGCACCTCAGCAGTATGATGCATTTTATATGAAGACAAAACAGGAGAAGATGGGACACATTTTTCAGAAGATCACTGTATAAAGCTGACAGAAATAAATTTAAAATAAGGAGAAAAAAGATGAGAGAGATTCAGGTTTTAGAAGGAAAAGTAGTAGCGCCAGAAGGGATGAAAGTAGGCATTGTGGCCTCCAGATTTAATGAGATTATTGTCAATAAGCTGCTGGGGGGCGCTGTAGACGGACTGGTCCGTCATGGTGTGGAAGAAGAGAATATTACGGCGGCGTGGGTTCCGGGTGCTTTTGAGATCCCTGTCACAGCGGCCAGGATGGCGAAATCCGGGAAATATGATGCTGTGATCTGTGTAGGTGCCGTAATCCGGGGAGATACCAGCCACTACGATTATGTCTGCAATGAGGTCTCCAAGGGAGTTGCCCAAGTAGGGCTTTCAACAGGGGTTCCCATTTTATTCGGGGTGGTTACCACGGAAAATATTGAGCAGGCCATAGCACGGGCAGGAAGTAAAGCAGGCAATAAAGGGTATGACTCTGCTTTGTCTGCCATAGAGATGGTAAATCTTCTGGCACAGATGTAGGAAAAAGAGAAAAAATGCCGGGAAGGGAGATACTGCCATTCCCGGCATCAGTTTATTGGGAAAGATTCAGGACAGGAAAACCTACCTGTACTTTAAACAGATCCCCGTCAATATAAATCTCAAACTGACCGCCTAGAAGATGAGTTAAATCTTTGGCGATAGACAGTCCAAGGCCGCTGCCCTCAGAGGTCCGGGCCACATCTCCCCGGACAAAACGTTCCGTCAGTTCATCGGCGTTGATGTTGAGGGGATTGGCGGAAACATTCTTGATGGTGAAATAAACATATGGATCCTTTTGGATCACATCCACATAGATCCGGCTGTATTCCATCGCATATTTAAAAGCATTGTTGTACAGATTTTCCAGTACCCGCCATAGCCTGCGCCCGTCGGCAGCAATGAGAACCGTCTCAGAGGGCAGGTTGGAAACCAGCTCCAGATGACGGAGCCCGTATTTTTCATCAAACTCTCCATTGGTCTGATGAATCAACTCAACAAAATCAATATTGGCAATATCCAGTTTTAAATTGCCGGAGCTTGCCTTGGAAGCTTCCACCAGATCCTCGGTAAGGTTTTTCAGACGCTGGGATTTCTGTTCAAGAACTTCCAAATATCCCTGGATTTTTTCATCCTGGATCTTTTCCCGTTTCAGCAAATCCACATAATTGATAATGGATGTGAGAGGCGTCTTTATATCATGGGAGACATTGGTGATAAGATCGGCTTTAAGCCGTTCGCTCTTTACCTTTTCCTGAAGGGCGGTGTCCAGGCCGTCACCCAGATTGTTCAGGGTCTGGGCCAGATTAGCCCCTTTTCCGGAAAAGCCGGTGGTATCAATCTTGTAGCCGGTTTCTCCCTCTGACATTTTGAATATACCGAAGGATATCTTTTCTGTTTCCCCTGCCTCCCGATAAAGGAGAAGAAATGTCCACAGCTGAAAGCCTGCCGTCACAATTACAGGGATCAGATACAGGTAGGGAACCGTGAGAAGATCCCTGTTCTTATACAGATAATAAATGGTATAAATTAAAACTATATTGGTTCCAAGATATCCCAGAAAACAGGCGGTCAGCCGCAGAGGAAAGGTAGTGTTATTTAAAGAACACACAGCCCACCGCCAAAATCGGCAGGTAAGGCTGTCATGCCACAATGATCGGGCCTTATATTGCCTCAGCAGGCTGAAACCTTCTCCCAGACAGATAAGATAAAAGCCTACCAATTGAAACAGCGTTAAAAAATAAGTTCGGTGTTCCTGGGTTACAAGGAGGTGTGCCAGGCGGGTTCCGGCGCTCTCCCTAAACCAGCTGCAGATCCACAGGCAGAGGCAGGTTAACAATAAACTGCACTCCAGCGGGATCCTGTCAAAAAAGGTCAGGGATACAGCTGTGCGCTCGGCAGTCTGATACCCGGCCAGATACATCAGATAGGCCAGCGTAATTAAAAGCCCGGCTGTGCCGATTGCAAAGAAAATCAGACCGGTTATATAATTGACCCGTACTTTTGTGTAGGCATTGTGAGCGATCGAGTAGGGATCCGTGTTGGGGTATCGGGTATCCAGCCCCAGGGCGATATAGTAATCATTGTTGCCGTAAAGATTATAATTTTCCAATTCTGAGGTAATGTTTTTAGGAATGTATTTTAAGTTGGTATCGATCAGGATGGAATCTCCCGAAAGATACAAATACCGTCCCAGATTTTTCAGATCGGAAATAGGATACTGGCTGGCATTGGTGTATAGCTTCTGGTGACCTGATTCATCTAAATAGGAAACCTGAAAATACAGATTGGAAGGGCGATCCATATAATTATACTGAATCTGGTAGTATTCCCCCAGAATGGTGAGAACCTCGAAAGACAACTCCTCTCTGGTGGCATAAGCATCGCCGGGTTCTGTGTAATGTTCTGCCGCGTCCGGATCGTAAGCCTTCCATTCGATCAGAGGAATGGCGGCATTGCGGGTTTCTCTCTCGGATACTGCCGGCCCTCCTGCCACTTCAAAAGAATCTGTCAGATAATACCCCCAGCTTTTGGCTTCCCGGATCATGTCATTTAAGGTGTAGATCAGAGTTTTTCCGGAACTGAAGGTAAGGCAGACCATGTCCTTGTTGTAGTCAAGCTTTCCGTTGGTCTCAAACAGATCCTTGTATTTTACATACTTGAATATCATCTCCACGTCTGCTTCCAGCTGTTCGGTAAAGGGCAGGGTGTCAGCATAGGACTCCTCGTGGATCCAGCTTAACCCCCGGCCATAATTCTCATTAAAGTAGATAAATGAAATACCGGTAAAAAACAGGCAGAGAAACAGGCCGTGAAGGAAAAAGGAGAACTGTTTTTTCAGGCTGATGGGCCACATACTTCTCTTCATGGCAGGCTCCTATTGTTTTTCGATCTTGTAGCCGACTCCCCAGACTACTTTTAAGTAGCGGGGCTCCCGGGGATTAATTTCGATTTTTTCCCGGATATGGCGGATATGTACAGCCACCGTGTTGTCGGCTCCGATAGCTTCCTCATTCCATATCTGTTCATAAATTTCGTCAATAGAGAATACTTTTCCTGCATTTTTCACCAGCAGCAGGAGAATGTTATACTCAATGGGTGTCAGTTTAATGGGATCTCCGTCCACAAAAACTTCCTTGTTATCATCATGAATTAAGAGCCCGCCGCATTTGTATACGTTTTCTGTACTGTTCTGAGTCAGATTGCCCAGCTGCGTGTATCGGCGTATATGGGATTTGACTCTGGCTACCAGCTCCAGGGGATTAAACGGCTTGGTGATATAGTCGTCAGCCCCGATATTCAGCCCCAAAATTTTATCATTGTCCTCGGATTTGGCAGATAGAATAATGATGGGAATACTGCTGTTTTCGCGGACTTTAAGCGTCGTGCGGATTCCGTCCAGGCCTGGCATCATGACATCTACAATCATTAAATCCACCTGGTTTACTTCCAGAAGTTCCAGAGCGTCATAACCGTCATAGGCTTTGATAACCTGAAACCCTTCGCCTGTAAGATAGATATCAATAGCTTCTACGATTTGTTTATCATCATCACAAACCAGAATTGTCTGCATATGGAAATCCCTCCTTTTCCACAGGGTAATATGATATGTCTTCCGTTAAGGTATTCACTGCATGATAACAGTATACAACAAGAGCTTTGAAAAGGGTATGTAAATTTTATTAAAAATTTTAGTCAAATCGTTATCTGACAGGAAGGCGAAAAGGCCTGAGGCTATTTCTCCTGACAAAAAAGGGAGAGCCGCAGCTCCCCCCCCGCATTGTGAGTATTTAGTTAAAATCTGAAAATTGCCGTTCCGTAAGCCGGAAGCGGGTAGGCGAAGGAAAATGGCTGGCTGTCGCATTCGGACTTGGTGGAACGATAGGTTACCTTGTCATCGCCTGGTTTATACAGTCCGTGATCCTGATCCAGGATTAAAGCAAAATTGCCCCGTTTTGGAACCCCCACCCGGTAATCAGGCCTTGCCACAGGTGTAAAATTGCAGACAAACAGGAGATTTTGCTTACCGGTTTTGCTGCGGCGGATAAAACTGAAAATACTGCGGTCGCCGTCGTTGGCGTTAATCCACTGGAAGCCGTCCCAGTCATAATCCAGGCTGTACATAGCCGGATATTTTTTGTAGATATGAAGCAAATCCTTAAAGTAATTGTGCAGATCCCTGTGGAGAGGCTCTTCCGTCAGATACCAGTCCAGGGAAACTTTTTCATCCCATTCATGGAGCTGACCGAAATCCTGCCCCATAAATAAAAGTTTTTTGCCGGGATGTCCCATCATGAAGGTATAACCTACCTTTAAGTTGGCAAACTTATCATCGTGAAGGCCGGGCATCTTGTTGATCATGGAGCATTTCAGATGAACGACCTCGTCATGAGAAAGCACTAAGATAAAATTCTCGCTGGTGGCGTAAGTCATGCCGAAGGTCATCTTATTGTGATTGTATTTTCTGAAGTATGGATCCAGCTTCATATATTCCAAAAAATCATGCATCCATCCCATATTCCATTTAAAGCGGAAACCAAGGCCGTCGTCCTCCGGTTTGCCTGTAACCTTAGGCCATGCCGTAGATTCCTCGGCAATAACCATAGCGCCGCTGCAGCGCTGACTCACAACGCTGTTTAAATGCCTGAAGAACTCGATTGCCTCCAGATTTTTGTTTTCCCCGTATTTGTTGGGAACCCAGTTGCCGCCGGAACGGCCGTAATCCAGATACAGCATGGAAGCTACGGCATCTACGCGGAGGCCGTCGATGTGGTACTGCTCAATCCAGTAAAGGGCATTGGCAATGAGAAAGTTGGATACTTCGTGTTTTTCGTAGTCAAATACTTTGGTTCCCCAGTCCGGGTGTTCCCCTTTTCTGGTATCTGCGTACTCGTACAGAGGTTCGCCGTCAAAATCTGCCAGCCCATGGGCATCTCTTGGAAAATGGGCCGGAACCCAGTCCAGGATAACGCCGATGCCCTTTTTGTGCAGATAGTTAACGAAGTACATGAATTCTTTCGCTGAGCCGTAGCGGGAAGTGGGGGCATAATAGCCGGTTACCTGATAGCCCCAGGAACCGTCAAAAGGATGTTCCGCAATTCCCATAAGTTCCACATGGGTATACCCCATCTCTTTCACATAATCAGCCAGCTCATGAGCAGCTTCTATGTAAGTGTAATAACCGTCTTTTTCTTCGCGGTTCATCTTTTTCCAGGAACCCAAATGAACTTCGTAAATGGAAAGAGGCGAGGACAGAAGATCCGTTTCTTTTCTCTTTGTCATCCATACGTCGTCTTTCCATAAAAAGCCGGAGATATCTGCGGTGATGGAGGCAGTGCCTGGACGGTATTCGGCCTCAAAAGCGTAAGGGTCGGCCTTAAACAGTACTTTCCCGCTGGGTGTGGTGATGGCATATTTGTACAGCTGTCCGGTGCCAAGGCCAGGCACAAATACCTCATAAATGCCGGAAGTTCCCAGCACTTCCATGGGTGTCGCATCGGGATTCCAGCTGTTAAAGTCTCCCACAACACTGACAGACTGTGCATGAGGAGCCCACACGGCAAAATACATACCTTCTTTTTTTCGATAGGTTTTAGGGTGAGCGCCCAGTTTTTCGTAAATTTTGTAGTGGGTTCCTTCTCCGTAGAGATATCGGTCTGTCTCCGTAATGAACCCTGTACCAAGTTCTTTTTTGCTGTGTGCCATAACTTTCTCCTCCATAATCTTTAAACAACCCCCCGGCTGTTCTCTGATGGTAAGCCGCCCTTTTCCTGCAACTCCGCCGCCGCTGACATTGACGGCGGAAAACGGTTATGCGTCAACTTCCAGGTTTTTGAATTTGCGAAGCAGGAACTGGTACCGCAGCTGTGCGGCGTTAAGTTCGTAGATATAGCAGTCAATAAGCGTGGGATCCACCACCTGCTCAAAATGGTTCCTGGCGGAGTCAATGCTGTGGCGTGTCTGCTCGATCTGTGCCCGAAGGGCCTGCCTTTCCCGAAAGCGGGTCAGGGCCATACCTAATTTCTTTCCATGTTTCATAATTCCGTCATCTCCCGAATAGATTGTAATACCATATAAAAACAGTATTGGTGGAAATGGAATTTTTATACATAGAAGCTGCTTCTATTTTACCATTTTACCAGGAGATGGTCAATGAAGAATAAAAAATGAAAAAACTATTGACATTTCAGAAAAATCCATGCATAATAAAAGAGCAGTCAGCATTATTCAAGTTTATTCGTGAAATGATTCATTGTACCGCCTGTTTCGGGCAGAGATTTCCATGTGGGAAGTTGAAAAAAGAGGGGGTGAAGTGTTTATTTTTATTAGTTCGGGGCTTTTGCTGGTTATACTGGCAGTGGGGGCCTGGTTTGACATAAGGGAGCAGAGGGTTCCTAACTGGTGGTGTATACTGGCATGTGCGGCGGGGGTCTGTCTCACCTGGCAGACGGCTGCCGGGGAAGGAAGCGCGTGGCCGCTGCTGCTTTATACGGCAAGGCTTCTGGTGGTGGCCGCAGTATGGTTTCCGCTGTTTCGTCTCCGGATGATAGGAGCAGGGGATGTGAAGCTGATGGCTTTAATTGTCGGATTCCTGGGATTTGGAACCGGAGTACCTGTTATTTTATATGGTTTTTTCATTGGAGCCGTTCTGGCTTTTCTGAAAATGCTGATATGCAGAAATCTGCGTCAGCGTCTTACGTTTTTTTTCGCCTATATCAGGCGGTTATTCCTGACGAAAGAGGTATTGCCCTATTATCAGGCAGCCAGAGATGGAAAAAATGCGGTGATTCCGCTGGCAGCCTGCCTCCTGGGAGGATATGTGTGGCACTTGCTGGCAGGGTTTATGAGTTAAGATACAGCCGAAGGAAACGCTTCGGTTTTGGGAATAGGGCTGGCTGCAAGTATTTGTCAGAAAAATTGGGGCGCCGAAGAAGGGGCTTATGAAAATTAAAAAGGAGGCGGCATGGAAAAAATCATGGCGGTCTATGATGTAGACGCCTGTTATGCGGAGCGGTTTGCCGATGTGGTAAATCAGAGGGAAAAGGTACCATTTACGGTAGTACCTTTTACTTCGCTGGAGCAATTAAAAGAATATGCCAAAGGGCATCAGATAGAAATTCTTCTCGTCAGCGGAGGGGCTTTGCCTGAGCAGCTGAAGGAAATAAACGCCCAGGCAGTGGTCACCCTGGCGGAAGGCGAGATTGTGTCTTCCACAGGCAGTTTTCCCAGTGTCTATAAATATCAGTCCACGGACAGCTTAATCCGTGAAGTTATGGCGTATTACTGCGAGAAACCCCAGCCTGTGCTGGTGGCGGTGGGAAAAAGGGCGAAAGTCATAGGGATCTATTCACCGATAGCAAGATGTTTAAAAACGTCTCTGGCCTTAACCATGGGGCAGCAGCTGGCCAGGGACGGGAAGGTATTGTATGTAAATTTTGAGGTTCTTACCGGGTTTCGGAGCCTTATTGAGGGAGACGGCAAAGGGGATTTATCGGATATCCTGTACTTTTTCCGCCAGGAAAATTTCGGTGTCATGCGGTTAAAAAGTATTGTGCGCGATTGGAAGGATATGGACTATATTCCTCCGGTGAAGTATCCGGAAGATTTGGAACAGCTGACCGGAGAGGAGGCGGCGAACCTGGTGGAGTGCCTGGCATCGGAGTGCGGATATGAATACATAATCGCGGATCTGGGACAGGTTATCTGCAGTATGGTACCGGTTTTGGAGAAATGCGACATTATCTATATGCCGGTAAAAGAGGATGGTGTTTCTTCGGCTAAACTGGAAGAGTTTGAGCAATATTTAGATGTAACCCGCCATGAGGATTTGAAGCAGCGCATTCTGCGTGTAAAGCTTCCGTACCATAGCAGTTTCGGAAGAAGAGATACTTATATGGAGCAGCTTCTCTGGGGGGAACTGGGAGATTATGTGAGGAAACTGTTAAAAGGAGTGCCATGGAAGTAGTAAGAAGAAATCAAAATGAAGACAGTCCCAGGGGAATCCGGGAAGAACTGAGGCAGCTGATCCGAGAAGAAGTCAGCGGCAGCAGGAAGGTCAGCGACGAAGAACTGTATGAGATTATTGATATGCTGATCTTAAAAAAGGGCGAGGAAGAATATCTGCCGTTAAAAGAGCGGATCGAATTGCGGACAGGCCTGTTTAATTCCTTCCGCAAACTGGATATTCTGCAGCAGCTTTTAGATGATCCTGAGATTACGGAGGTTATGATAAACGGCCCTAATCGTATTTTTATGGAAAGAAAAGGGACTATGGAACTGTGGAGCCAGGAGTTTGATTCCCAGGAACAGCTGGAAGATATGATTCAGCAGATGGTCAGTCAGGTTAACAGGACGGTTAATGTGGCATCACCCATTGCAGACGCCAGGCTTCCGGACGGTTCCCGGGTGCATGTGGTGCTTCCGCCGGTATCGTTGGTGGGACCGGTGGTCACAATCCGTAAATTTCCGAGAAAAATTACGATGGAAATGTTGATAGAATCAGGAACCATAAGCAGGGAGGCGGCTGAGTTCCTGAAAAAACTTGTGAAATGCGGATATAACATTTTTATCAGCGGAGGGACCAACTCTGGAAAGACCACATTTTTAAATGCCCTGTCCGCCTACATTCCCGGGGAAGAGCGGGTGATTACCATAGAGGATTCGGCGGAGCTGCAGATCCAGCAGGTAAAAAATCTTATACGGCTGGAAACCCGCACAGCCAATCCCCAGGGGGAGGGCGCCATTACCATAGGGGATTTGATACGGGCATCTCTGCGGATGAATCCAAACAGGATTGTGGTAGGCGAGGTGAGAGGCAGAGAAGCGCTGGAGCTTCTTAACAGTTATAATACAGGCCACGACGGAGGTATGAGCACAGGCCACGGCAACAGTCCGGCAGATATGCTGGCCAGGCTGGAGACCATGGTTCTTATGGGGGCGGATTTGCCTCTTGGCGCTATTCGCAGCCAGATTGCGTCAGCCCTTGATATATTGATCCATTTAGGAAGGCTTCGGGATAAAAGCAGAAAGGTTTTGTGGATTACGGAGGTAGATGGTTATGCAGAAGGGGAGATTCAGCTTCATCCGCTTTATGAATTTGAGGAGGAGCATGAAGGTGCCCAAAAGGCCGGTGAACAGGATTGGCGAAGTACAAGGCACAGAAACGGGGGACAGGACTCGGAAACCGTGGTCGGAATTCTTAAAAAAAGAGGTGTTCTTAAACATCAGGAAAAGCTTTGGCGGGCAGGGGAAAACTTGTAAATCCAGGGATGTAGTCGGTGCTATGGGAATCTGCGGGTGGATAGCCGGCTTTGGATGGGGCGCTTTTATGGCGGCTGTGGCGGCATACTGCTTTTACCGCAGCATGACGGCATTTGTACTGTTTTTAGTTCCGGCCTGCGGATATATGTGGATTTATGAAAAGGCCTGGAGGAGGAGGCAGCTTTTTTGTCTGGAGAGGCAGTTTAAAGAAGCGATCAGGATTCTGGCAGGATTTTTAAGCGCAGGGTATTCGGTGGAAAATGCCGTTGGACTTGGATGCCGGGAGCTGGAGCAGCTGTATGGCCCTAATGAGATGATTGTACGTGAATTTGCCGGTATGAGGGAACAAATGAAAATGAACCGGTCTGTGGAGGAGGTGATCCGCGACTTTGCCGAACGGAGCGGCCTGGAGGAGGCCCAACGTTTTTCACAGATTTTTCAGATTTCAAAACGCAGCGGCGGCCAGCTGGTACCGGTTATCTGCCATACGGTTTCAATTATGGAAGACAGAAGCCAGGTAAAAGAAGAGATCCGCACTATGACCGCTTCCGTTCGGTTTGAACAGAAAGTGATGAGTGCGATCCCGTTTCTTATGATTATATACATAGATTGGACGTCCCCCGGATTTTTTGGCGTCATGTATGAGACCATTCTGGGGCGTCTGATTATGAGCGGGTGTCTGGCAGTGTATCTGCTGTCCTGCTATCTGTCCGGAAAAATTCTGGATATCCATGTGGGATAGGGGGAATTTATGGTAACGAGGTGGATTGGCCGGTGGAAGAAACAGATACTTTGCATTTTTGGCAGCTGGATGGTGTTTTTGGCAGCGGTGTACGGAGAGATGGCCGGCAGTTCTTTGAGCAGAGGATATCTGGAGCGGAGAGGATATGGGGAGGATGGCAGAAGCTATGAAATTATAGCGGACGGCATCTATGAAGAGCCTGTACGGTGTACTGTGGAAATCTCACCTGTACAATACAGCGAAGAGCAGGCGTCCCAAGTAATGGAAACCTTGCTTCTTCAGCTGCCGGAGATGATTCTCGGGCAAAATGAGGCTGCCGATCACATTCAGAGTGATTTAAATCTTATCAATTCATTTGAAGATACAGGTATCAGGGCTGTGTGGAAAAGCAGGAACCCGGATATCATAGACTCTTTTGGAAGGATTACGGCGGAAAACGTCAGGGAAGAGGGAAGCGAGGTTATGCTTTCGGTTGTGCTGACAGACGGAGTGTATGAAAAAGAGGGGGAAATTGAGCTGAAAGTATACCCGTATTTTCAAAGCGAAACGGAAAAGCTGGCAGAACATTTGAAAGAACTGATCCGGCAGGCAGATAAGGAACATCCCACAGACAGGCAGGTCATGCTGCCTTTGGAATACAATGGAAAGCAGATCCGCTATCGGGATGGGGAAAGTTCTGATTATTTGGCTCTTCCTCTTTTAGGGATAATGCTGGCCGTACTTTTGTACGGACAGGAAAAAGCAGGGGAACAGGAAAATGAGAAACAGAGACAGCAGATGCTGCTTTTAGATTATGCAGATGTGGTATACCAGCTTATGGTGTATATTGGGGCAGGGCTTACGGTAAAAAAAGCGTGGGAATGCATTGTCCAGAATTATGAAAAGAGAAGAGAGATGCATTTGGTTCACACACGTCCGGCGTATGAGGAGATGGCCGTAACTTTAAATCAAATATATTATGGAGAGCCGGAGGGAAAGGCGATTGATGGATTTGGGAGACGGTGCCGGCTGCAGCCGTATGTGAAGCTCTGCAGCCTTTTGGAGCAGAACCGGAAGACCGGGACAAAAAATTTAAAGCAGATTTTGGAACAGGAGATGACTGCGGCGTGGGAGGAACAGAAACATACGGCAAGGCGTATGGGCGAAGAAGCAAGGACACGGCTTTTGGCTCCGCTGTTTCTGCTGCTTTTGGTGGTAATGGTAATCATAATGGTTCCGGCGCTGATGGCGTTACAGTAAAACATAACATACAGGAGGAAATAATGAGGAAAGAAGAATTAAAGGCCTTTTTGGCGGAAGAAGACGGAATCGGGGTAATCGAGGTTGTGCTGATTCTGGTGGTTTTGGTCGGGCTGGTGATCATTTTCAAAACGCAGATTAACAAACTGCTGGAAGCAATATTTAAAGAGATTGAGAAGCAGACCAAAGAGGTATACTGATGAAAAAAAGCGGAGAAATCACCGTATTTTTAAGCATGTGTCTTTTGTGCATATCGGCGCTTCTCTGCGTTATGCTGGAATCGGCAAGAACAGCCGGTTCTAAGTATTACTTTCAGGCGGCGGCAGGAGGAGCTCTGGACACGCTGTTTAGCCGCTATCACCGCCGCCTCTGGGAGAGATATCGAATATTTGCCCTGGAGTATGATTCAGAGGCTGGTATTGTACAGGATTTGGAAAAATACATAAATGAATATCTGTCTGTGGATAACTGGTATCCTATGAGACTGGAAGCTGTAGATATAATCCAGTTGACCCAAATAGCTGATAACAAGGGGGAGTATCTGGCAGAAGAGGCTTTGGATTATATGAAATTCGGCGCGGTGGCGCAGTTTTTTACGGATCCGGATCAGGGAGAGCAGCTTTTGCGGGATATAACGGAGGGAACCGGTGTCCATAGCCTGTCGGGGGCATATGACAATCAGGAACGAGGTGTCAGGAAGCTGGAACAGGCTGTAGAGCGTTTGATCTGCAATGTGCAGGAGCAGGAGCAGGCGGCTGAAGAAATAGCAAAGGCTCTGGAAGAGGATAATGAAACAGCCTTTTTCAGAGAGGCGAAAAACTATCGGGAAGCAGCGAAAAAGTATCCGAAGCTGATGCGGCAGTATGAGGCCCAGGCAGCGACATTGACAAATATACAGCAGAAGTCCCGGGAAAAAATTGACCAGGTGAAGCCTGATTTGCAGGATGGCCGAGAGGAGCTTCTTAAGCAGCAGTGGAATCCCTATGATGATTATATAGCCCAGAACGGTGAGCGGCGGAAGGTGTTTGCAGACTGGGAACGCTCTGTGGAGAAAAATCTGGCACTTTTAGATGAAACGGAGCAGATAGTAGAGGAAAGCGGGGACTACGATCAGGAGGATGATGAGCCGTCTTTGGACGCAGCGTATCGGTTTTGGAGGGCGGAATACACAGGTAGTAATTTTACGGCAGAAGCCGGATATGCAGATAAAGAAAAGCAGAATCTTCTGGATCAGGTGAAAAAGCTGGCAGAGGGAGGCCTTCTGGAAGCGGTAATGCCGGAAGGCACGGTTATATCCTCGAGAATGCTGCCGTCAGGCGAAAGCCTTCCCTCAGGAAGCTTTGGGGCTCAGTCAGGGCAAACAGGAGGAAGGGGTATGGCGGAACAGGTATTGATAAGCGAATACTGCGGTCTTTTTTTCACGGATGCCCTGAAACCGGCCGACAACCCTCTGCAATATGAGATCGAGTATCTTCTTCAGGGCAGCGCCGCGGACAGAGAGAATCTGGAAAAAACCGTGACAGAGCTGTTTGCCGTGAGGGAGGGGCTGAATTTGCTGCATATATTGTCAGATGCCCAAAAGCGGCAGGAGGCAGAAGCGCTGGCCCTTGTGATTACAGGAAGCACAGGGCTGATGCCGCTGGTAAAAATTGTAGCATGTGTGATTATGGGAGTGTGGGCCATGGGTGAATCCATTCAGGATCTGAGGATTCTCATGGCAGGGGGGAAGGTGCCTTTGTGGAAACAGAAAGGTGACTGGAGTTTGGACTTGGAAGGAATTTTGGATATGGGGAGGGGACAGATGCCGGACACAGGTACAGCCATGGAAGGTACTCAGACTGAAAGAAGAGGGTTTACCTATGAGGGATATTTAAAATTGCTTCTCTTAAAAGAAAATCCTCAGGTAAAGTATATGAGAATGCTGGATATGATGCAGATCAATATTGGGCGGGAGGAGCCGGGATTTTCTGTCTTAAAATGCGCCTACCGTGTGGATATCCACAGCCGTGCATGTGGAAAGCATGTGTTTTTCTCCCTTCCGTTTGTGGAAAACCTTGTAAACGGAAAGGAAGGCTATTATTTGGATGCCGTGGGGGAGAAAGCATATTGAGAAGGCTGTCAAAACTTGAGGAAACGGAGGTGGAAAAGGATGCCCTTTTTCTGCAATTTTATGAACAACAATAAAAAAAGAAGCGAGACTCTCCAAGTACGAATTCCTGAAATCAAAAAATTGAAAAGCAGAAAAAGGGTATTCTTTTCTGCCTCCGCAAGCCTGACGCTGGAAGCGTCGCTGGTGCTGCCGCTGTTTTTATATGCCGGAGTTATTCTTATGACACTGTTCCAGGTGATGGATGTGCACCGAAGGGTACAGGCGGAGGCAGAGCATATCTGCGAATCCATTGGGCAGGCTGTGTATATGTCAAAATATGCAGAGGAAAGCGAGTTTTTTAGCGCGGTGTTAGCGTATGAATACGCGGAATTCACGTTGGGCGGCAAACTAAAGCAGATGCCTGTCCAGAAGGTGTCCCTGGGACGTTCCCGGCTTCTGACGGACGGAGAAACCATAGATTTAATCGTAGATTACGAAATTTCCCTGCCCTTTTCCGTGTTTGGTTTAAAGGCAGTAAAGCAGACAAACAGAAGTTTTCGGAGGGCGTGGGTGGGGGAAGAAGGGAAATATAAAGCTGCAGAGGACGGCAGGGAGGATACAACTATCGTATATGTAGGCAAAAACAGCACCCGTTATCATATAAGCAGTACCTGTCATTATCTGTACAATGATCTGACTGCAGTGCCGGCAAACGATATAGTCAGCCGGCGCAACAAGGAGGGGAGAACCTATTCTCCCTGCGCAAGATGTGAAAACGAGATCCGGTCAACGGTCTATATTATGCCGTCAGGCAGGCATTATCACAGCACCCCGTCCTGTTCGGCTATCAACGCGTATGTGAGCGAAGCGGTAAAATCCGAAGTTGAATATATGGGGGGATGTTCGTATTGTTCAGGAAAAAACAGATAGGGAAGGGGGGAGGATTATGAGGTGGTTTTGGCTGTTATGTCTGACCATAGCGGCAATATCAGACATAAAAGAAAGAACGGTTTCCTATGGAATTCTGGCAGTCTGCGGAATCTGCGGCGTGATTTACGGCTGTAAAAACGGCGGATGGGATCGTTTTTTGGGGATCCTTATAGGAGGCGGGATATTAGCTGTCAGCAAGGCAACCCGCGGGGCCGTGGGAACCGGGGACGGATGGTTTTTTGTAGCGAGCGCCGGTTATCTGGAAATGAAGGAAATGTGGTGGCTGCTGCTGGGAGGCTTGGCAGTCAGCTGGTTCTGGGGAGCGGGACTGATTTTATTCAGGGCCTGGAGGGGAGAAAATGCCGGAGGTGATACCCTGCCTTTTTTGGCGTGTATATGGCCGGCCGGTGTGTGGATTTTATTGCAAAAGGAAGGGATTGTGAGGCTGCTGTCATGAAATATCAGAGAGGAAACAATACCAGAAAGCTTCCTGCCGGCATTACGGTAGAGGCTTCCTATGTGATGGCTATTGTGATTTTATCTCTGGCTGTCTTAATACGTACCGCATATGCCCAATGGAGGAAAACCGCAGAGGTTATGGATCTTCACTATCATGTTGAACAAGCCCGATATCAGGAAGGCGAAGTGAGCCGGAACCTGTCTCGCGGGATGGTGGAGAAAAGGGATGATGAGGTAGAAGGATATATAGATACCGGAAGATGGAAAAAGGAGATTTCTGTAAAGATTTATGAACCGGAAAAGCTGCTGCGGAAAATAGCTGTCTTTGAACAAGAATGATGCAATGTAAAAATAAGGGAAGAAAGGCGATTTAGAAAATGGAAGTCCAGTATTTGAGAGAAATGCGGCAGAATTATCTGATGATTGAGGTGGAGGAGAGCCAGGGGCAGGGATTTGAGGCTCGGATGATGGCGGGGAATATTATTGAGGGGCTGTTAAAATTCCGAATAAAAAAGACAGATAACCAGTGGAAGTTTTGTTATGAAATCACATCAAAACAACCCCTAAGCCGGCTCCTTGAAAAGACATCCATTAATTCTGTGCAGATTCGGACATTACTTTTGGGGATTGCCGGGACTCTGACCAGGATGGAGGATTATCTGCTGAATGAAGGGCAGATTTTGCTTAATCCGGATTATATTTATATTGATCCGGAGGAGTACCAGCCGTTTCTGTGCCTGATTCCGGGAAAAAAGGGAGATTTTCCTCAGGAATTCAGTTTACTTTTGCAGTTTCTTCTGGAGAAGGTGGATCACAAAGACAAAGAGGCGGTTGTCCTGATCTATGGGCTGTACCGCGAGAGCCTGAAAGAAAATTATGGTTTCGATAATCTGCTGAGGTGGCTGGTAAACGAAAAATGCCCGAATATGGGGTATTCAGATAAAGGGGGAAAATGTGAGACAATAAACCACAAGAAAATAGAATTGTGGGAAACAGAAGAATACCAACAGGATGAAGACTCAAAAAAGTCTCCAGATGATTGGAAGCCTAGACCGGAAATCAACTGTGTGTTTTCCAGGAAAAAGCCACGGTATTTATATTTTTTGCCGGGGATAGCTTTGATTTTGGCAGCCGGGGGAGTATGGTTTTTCTCAGGCAGTCAAAAGCTGGTGAAGTATGGCTTCTGGGCAGCGGCAACAGGAGGCGTGCTGTTGGCGGTAACGGGAGTTTGGTGTATCTGCAGCCTGGTTCTGGAAAAAAGGAGACATGATATACCGGTATATCCGCCTGTGTCCTGTGATTCGTCATCTTATACTCAATTTCAGACATCTTTTAGAGAGACATCTTTTGAAACATCAAGACATAATTCATTGATCAGCCAACAAAGTTCCCAATTAAATAAGTCTGCTCAGCCAGGTCAATGGCAGATGATATTTGAAGCCCCGGATGAGGAGGGCACAGAAGAACATTTTGTGGAGCCAGAAGCAGGAAAAGAAGAAATGCACACAGTACTTTTGTGGAACCAAAACGAAGATAAGACAGTAAGAAGCCTTGTAAGCCGGGATGGAGAACCTGATATTGTATTGCCGTATTACCCGTTTATTATAGGAAAACAGGAAGGGCTTTGCGATTATGTGCTTAATAAAAGCACAGTCAGCCGTCTCCATGTCCGGATAGACGAGACAGAAGACGGATATCAGGTGACAGACTTAAATTCCACCAACGGAACCTTCGTAAATGGCAGGCCATTAGATGCCAATGGGACCACATTAGTGCAGCCGGGAGATGAGATAGGAGTGGCTGATTTAAGATTCCAGCTTAAATAAAAATCTTAACAAAACCGAAAAGCTATGCTAGAATAGGATTACATAAGTTTTAGGAGCGGCAACTATGGGATTTGAGAGATATCATAAAACTGCCTATGTAACCTTTGCCATTATAGCTGTGAATATAATCGGTTTTTTGTATCTGGAATCAAAAGGATCCACAGAGAATGCGGAGTTTATGATTGCTCACGGCGCTCTGTTTGAACCGGCGGTATTATATGGAAAAGAGTATTGGCGGTTTTTAACAGCGGTTTTTATGCATTTCGGAGTGGAACATCTGGTCAATAATATGCTGATTCTGTTTGTTCTGGGAGATAACCTGGAACGGGCTCTGGGAAAAGTAAAATATATCGTTTTTTATTTAACATGCGGAATCGGTGCAAACGTGATTTCATTTTGGCTAAATCTGATGCGGGAAGATTACGCGGTGTCAGCGGGGGCCTCCGGGGCAATTTTTGGTGTAATCGGAGGTCTGGTGTACGCGGTGGCAGTAAACAGAGGACGGTTAGAAGATTTGAGTACCAGGCAGATGATGATTTTGGCGGGATTTTCTCTCTATCATGGTTTTACCAGCAGCGGAGTCAATAACACGGCTCATGTGGCGGGATTGCTGCTGGGGATCCTTATGGGGGTAATTTTGTACCGCAAACCCAAAAAGAGGACTGATTGGATTGAGGAGGGCATATGGTAAAAGATGATTGTATTTTCTGCAAACTTGCTAACGGAGTGATTCCTACAGCGTCACTGTATGAGGACGACGATTTTCGGGTGATTTTGGATGCAGGTCCGGCTTCAAAGGGACATGCTTTGATTCTGCCCAAAAAGCATTATGAAAATCTTTGTGAGCTGGATGAAGCTGTCGGTGCTAAAGTTTTGGGCGTGGCGGCAAAAATTGGAAAAGCGATGGTAAGCGGTTTGGGATGCGCCGGATTTAATCTGGTACAGAACAATGGGGAAGCAGCCGGCCAGACGGTTATGCATTTTCATATGCATATGATTCCCCGATATGAGGGCGGACCTGAGATGGTGGCATGGCAGCCAGGTTCAGTTTCCGCAGAAGAGTCAGAGGTAATTGTTGAGGCGGTGACGTCCAGGATGTAGTCAGGAAGGGTGCTAACATGCGCGGGCAGCAATTCCTGTAAAAGATGAGAAACCTGAATATTAGGAGAATACCATGCATCAAGAACAAAAGGAATTGTTGCAGGAGCTGTATGAAACCTATCAAAAGGCGTTTCGTTTGTTTGTACTGAGTATGAGGGTGCCCGTAAGTGAAGTGGATGATATTATCCAGGATTCATTTGTGGCATTTATATGCCAATATGGAGAAGAGTTTACGGATTGGAGTACTGCCAGACAAAAAGGCACGCTGATGAAGATTTTAAGAAACCGTTGTTACGATTACTTTCGCGGATTGCAGAGACATAAAGAGGTCAGTTTTGAAGCGGAAGATATCAAAACTCAATTGGAGATTCTGAGCTGTCAGAGGAAGCAGGATTTTACTCAAAAGGTTATTGATGAAGAAGAACTGAGTTTGATTCGCGAGAGTATTCTGGCTATGAGTCAGGTTTTACAGGAAGTGGCCATCCTCTACATGATAGAGGGAAGGCCACGGGAAAAGGTGTGCGAGATTTTGAATATCAGCGATTCTACATGCAGAATGCGGATATCCAGAATCAGAAGCAACATCAGAAAGATGCTTAAGGAACGAAATCAGCTTTTATGAACTGAAGATTCTTCAATCAGGTTTATGATGGTTTGAATGGCATTGTTCAGGTGGCTTTGCTCCATATTGTGGATAAATGCCGTTCGCTCTTGATAGGTATTGTGAAGTGCCTGATATAAGCTGTCAAGTGTTATGGCTTCTTCTTCCAGAACCATGCTGAAGCCCTGCCGTGCAAATGAGTTGGCATTGAGAATCTGATCTCCGCGGCTGGCAGCAGCGGACAGAGGAATCAGAACATTGGGTTTGCGCAGTGCCAGAATTTCGCAGATGGAGTTAGCGCCTGCTCTGGACAGAATAAGATCAGCGGCTGCGAAGAGATGTTTTAAAGGTGCATCTACATACTCGTACTGTACATATCCGTTTGTGCCTATAAGGCTCTCATCCAGATTGCCTTTTCCGCAGATATGTACCACCTGATAGTCAGACAGCAGCTGAGGCAGTATCGTTCGCACGGCAGTGTTGACAGTTACAGAACCAAGGCTTCCGCCGATAACAAGAATGACCGGTTTATCGGCTGAGAGATGTGCGTACTGAAGTCCGGCCAGGCGCTCTCCTTTAAGAAGTTCCGCCCGGATGGGAGAACCGGTAAGCACGGCTTTTTCTTTCGGAAGGTACTGGAGTGTCTCGGGAAAGTTACAGCAAACCTTTTTAGCTGAGGGAATGCACAGTTTGTTGGCAAGTCCCGGAGTCATGTCAGACTCGTGAATAATGGTTGGGATGTGATAATGCTTTGCAGCCAGGACTACAGGAACTGCCACAAACCCCCCTTTGGAGAATACCACATCAGGTTTAAACCTTTTTATAAGCTTTCGGGCTTCCCCATAGCCTTTTACAACACGGAAGGGATCGGAAAAGTTTTTCATGTCAAAATACCGGCGAAGTTTTCCGGAGGAAATTCCCTCATAAGGAATTTTGGCACTTTCCATAAGTTTTTTTTCAATTCCTTCATAGGAACCAATATAGAGGATTTCATATCCCAGTTCCTGCAAAGAGGGAATCAGAGCCAGATTTGGTGTTACATGGCCGGCAGTCCCGCCGCCGGTTAAGATAATCTTTTTCATATGATACAGCCTCCATTTTTACGAAAGGCATGCCATAAGAGCAGCCATATACTTATATATACTAATCGCTCACCTAAAAAAGTCAACCCTAAAACTCTTATAGAAAATCTTTTCCTAAAGCAGGAAGAAATATGCGAGGTAGCCCTATGAAGAAAAATGATCAAAGGCAGCTGGAGGACAACTTCATAGAGCGAAGAATCGCAGAGGCTTTTGGATATACGGAAGACCAGCTGGCAGACCAGCTGGATAGATTTATGGAGGAAGCCGAAAAAAACGGACAAAATCTCCCCAAAGCACCTGCAGACGAGTTTCAGGAGATCTGGAAAAAAGCGGAACAGGAGAGCAGCGGACGGTATAAGAGGAAAGGGGCCAAAAGGCTTGCTAAGGTTATGGTTGCCGTGGCTGTTCTGGGAACAATGGTATTGGGCGGAAGTATGTGGGTTGGGGCTAGGAAGACTAGGGAGTATGAAGTAAATAGGCGTTCTGATATAGAGAATGCAATTGTGTTTAATAATAATCAGGATAATTTAATGGTTGTTGAAAAATCAGAATTGCAAATGGTATATGAACAGATAGAAGAAAAGCTAAATATACAGATATTAGAACTTTCATATTTGCCTGAAGATATGTTGTTTAATGAATTAATAATACGAGAAAATAAGTGTATTATGAAATTCTTTAATGAAGATGATATTCTTTTCTTTTATCAAGGGTTAAATAATTTTACAAGTTCTCTTAGTTATAATTGCGATAGAGAGGAATCTGATAAAGTTTATAATACATTTATAGATAAAGAAATTCCAATTTTTAAACAAGAATTGCAAAATGGTGATGTTGAATTTAGTATTCAGATAGTAGAAGGTAATAAGTATTATATTTTAGAAGGAATAATGGACGAAAAAGAGTTTGAACAAGTTGTTTATGGACTCAAATTTTTTAATAATTGAGGAGATGTTTAAGATATGAAAAAAAATACATTAAAAATATTTTGTTTAACATTATTATTGATGGTATTAGGAACAGGTACGGTTTATGCCAATGAATCATTTCCACATAAGTGCGAGGATGGAGAGAATGAAACAGAGCTAGTGCAACCAAGAAGTCGTTATTTGGGAAGTGCAATTTCTGAGATAACCAATAAGGGGAATGGGGTTTTACATATTTATGCGGATTTTACTTCGTTTAATGCAGTTCCATGGGCTCAGATAACAATTAATTTAGAAAGAACAAAAAGTGATTCAGGAAGCTGGAGTAAAGTAAAAACATATACATATACATTTAGACAGGAAGATGAACCTGATGGAATATTATCATATGGAAGCGCAGACTTTGATGTTTCGGGCTTTGCAACAAATTATTATTATAGGTTAACATGTGAACATAAAGTAAAAACCCCTAGCGGTTCATATGAGACAAAAACAACTCGAACAGATGGTGTTTTGCTGACACCATATCCGGATTTCCGTAGTCTTGCAAAACCCAATTAAAAAGTAAACATTCTACTTTCAGAGTGAGTTTTTCCTATAAAGATAAGGCCTGTTTTTAGTGATTTGTAGGAATAATAACCATATTTAGTTTGCTTTATTTTTTCTACGGGTAAGCAGTAACAGTAGTGGAAGTCTGGAGTGTCCATATGGAAAAAAGACCCCCGAGAGTATGCCAGAACAAATGGGGGTCTTTTTTTATGGAGCAGTCAACTGTCAGGATTTTGTTACCGTTTATGCTATATCGAGATTTTATTTCTTAAATTATTCCAGCTGTCAGTTCTCCTGTCAAACATATTATATACCAATCCCGATCATAATTATAAGAATCATGCAAGGTCATTTCATTTTGGATAAAATTTTACTCCCATTTATATGTCTCATGGACAGAGACGGTTCTAAATGGGTATATGCGACTATGTCTACAGAATGCCTGTGAATCAACGTCAATCACTTAAGCGAATCCTGCTTTTGCCTGTGAGGAACCATCTCCAGTCAGGCTGAATTTTGCCATGGAGCAAAGACCCGCTTCCCTGGGCTTTGCGGAATGTTTGGCAAAGCTGAACACGGACTGGAGATGGTTCCTCACGGGCCAGCGACAACCTTAAGTTTATGACACTGCCTGTGAATGAAACAGTATCAATCCCCCAGCTGAGCTGGGGGAACAACAGATGCAAGTGGCGGTGAACGGAGTACAAAAAAATTACCTCCGTTGTATAATAA
>JAAWLV010000015.1 GCA_022798105.1 Hungatella sp. | reverse complement strand
AGTAAATAGCACTTGCTATCCGTGCCTTCTGCACGCCTGCGAAGCTAGCCGTAGGCTCCACTACGCCGTCGCTTCGCAGACGCACAGCTGACACGAATAGCAAGCACTATTTACTTCAAGATTAGTGCAACGATGTACTAGGCTGACAGGCAGGTTCTGGCACGTATTTTGCATAAATGACAGCGGAAACATTGCAAAATGGCAAAAAACAGAACATAAGGAGACCAATATGGCTACAGCAGTTTATCCGGGCAGCTTTGATCCGGTTACCCTGGGACATCAGGACATTATTGAGAGAAGTTCAAAAATTATGGACAAGGTGATAGTGGGAGTTTTGAAGAATAATTCAAAATCTCCGTTGTTTTCTGTGGAAGAACGTGTTAATATGTTAATGAGCGTTACCGGTCATCTGCCCAATGTAGAGGTGCAGTCTTTTGACGGGCTTTTGGTGGATTTCGTCCGCCAGTGCGGCGGGGACGTGATTGTCAGAGGGCTGCGGGCCATTACAGATTTTGAATATGAGCTGCAGCTGTCCCAGACCAACCGGGTGATTGCGCCCAACGTGGACACCATATTTTTGACCACCAATCTGAAATATTCTTATTTGAGCTCCAGCATTGTAAAAGAGATCGCCATGTATCATGGGGACATCAGCGCTTTTCTCCATCCGGAGATCGCAGCTAAGATGAGGGAAAAGATGGATCATTTTTAATTCAGGACAGATTGTAAGGCAGACGTATGAATTTGTACGTCTCCTAAATTTATGTGCATCTGCCCCATGTACATCCGATACAAGAGGGCGCGGATATTTCAGGGCGCCGGTAAACGAAAAAGAAAGGGGTACATATTTATGAGCAGAATTGAACAGTTAATCGGTGAAATTGAAGAATATATCGACACATGCAAGTACCAGGCATTGTCTAACAATACAAAGATCATTGTCAACAAGGAGGAGCTGGAGGAGCTTTTGGTGGAGCTAAGGCTCCGGGTTCCCGACGAGATCAAGCAGTACCAGAAGATTATCAGCAACCAGGACGCGATCTTAAAGGAGGCCAGGTATCAGGCTGACAATATGATCCAGGAGGCCACGGCCCAGACCAATGACCTGGTCAATGAGCATGAGATCATGCAGAGGGCCTACTCCACGGCCAACCAGGTGGTGGAGGATGCCCAGATACAGGCTCAGTCCATTATCGAGGCTGCCATCAACGATGCCAACAACATCCGGCAGGGGGCCATCCAGTATACGGACGACATGCTCAGGAACCTTCAGAGCATTGTCCTGGGCACCATGGAAGGGGCCCAGGGGCGGTTTGACGCGTTTATGAGCACGCTGCAGTCCACCTGCGACGTGGTGGCCAACAACCGGAATGAACTGGTGCAGGATATGACTCCCCAGGTCACGGAAGAAGAGATGACGCCAGCAGGCTAAAGACCGCGGCGGACAGGCCGGCGTGGAGCAGTTTCCACAGGGCATAGTGGGTAAGGGACAGCGGAGGCCGAAGGACGCTTTTTGTCTGAAACAGGCCGCAGAGGCCGCCGAACACTGCCCCTGCGCACAGGAAAAGGCCCTGGGCGGGCCCCAAAAAGGCGCGGGCCACGGCCTGGATTCCGGTGGTAATTTCCACCGCGCCCAGAACAAGGGCCCGGACGGAGGCGGGCAGAAAGGACAGCCGGCCGATAAAGCAGGACAGGATGGAAAACAGCATAATGTATCCGCCGATTTTTATCATAACTTCGAAGGAAGCCATCATGGACTCATCAAAGGAACGGTGAGGCTGTGTTTTTTGTACCCTGAATCCGGAGGGGCCGTCCGTGCCGTAGAAGGCCCTGGACAAAAAAGACAGGGGGATCACAGGCAGGTAGACGGCGGCAAGGAGTATGGAAACGGGGATGGAGGGATCCATGAGGGAGGCTGTAAACCCCAATAGGAACATGGGGCTGGGGTGATTGCTGACGGATAACAGATATTTCCCCTCGCCAGGGGACAGCATTCCCTGCTCCACAAACTCGCTGCAGGTTTTGGCGCCCATGGGATAGCCGCACAGAAGGCCGGTTATGAGCACATAACAGCCCGGATCGGACAGGCCGAAGACTTTGTTAAGGAGAGGCCTCACCGGGGCGATCATAAGGCGGATACCGTTTAAGGATACAATGACATTGGAACAGATCATAAAAGGAAGCAGGGTGGGAACCACGGTTTGATACCACAAAAGAAGGCCGTTTCTGGCTCCTTCTAAGGACAGGGACGGATGGGACAGCAGAAGGATCAAAACCACAATAGACATCACAGGCAGGACGGATTTTTTCATAGACACCGGAATAAGATGTTTTGTACACTATATGAGAGAGGGAGAACCGGATATGCGGGTGGTTTTGCTGATTCTGCTGGCAGCGTTCCAGGTGGTCATGGCGGATTATCTGGTGGGAAATCCTGATTTTTACCAGTTGGACGCCTACACCTGGGAGAGCGACGGCTTCCGGGCCATGAAGCTGGGGGAGACGGGGGCGTCCCGGAGCAGCCTTGACATGGACGCCCTTACCTCCATGATGATTGAGCATGATTACGACCTGACAGGCCTGGAGGGAGGAAGAGTCTTTGAGGCTAACCCTGCCATCGGGGCCAGAAGACCCGGGGAGTACCGAAAGCTTCTTCACGCTTATGAGACCGTGTTCCTGGATCTGAAATATTTTCCCATACCAAAGAGCAGCCGTCCCCAGACGCCGGATGTGTCCTACGAAAACAGCTGGATGGACGCAAGGACTTACGGCGGGGAGCGGGGCCATGAGGGCTGCGATATTATGGGCATGGAGCGGGGCCGTGGGTTTTACCCGGTTGTGAGCATCACCGACGGGGTGGTGGAGAAGGTCGGATGGCTGGAAAAAGGCGGGTGGCGCATAGGGATCCGTTCGCCCCGGGGCCTGTATCTCTACTATGCCCACCTGTACGGCTACAGCAGGCAGTGGCAGGAGGGGGATGCGGTGCGTGCCGGGGAGCTTTTAGGTTTTATGGGGGACTCCGGGTACTCGGCGGTGGAGGGCACTGTGGGGAATTTTGACGTGCATCTTCACGTGGGAATGTACCTTAAGACGGACCACTATGAGGAGCTGAGCGTAAACCCCTACTGGGTGCTGCGGTTTTTGGAGAAGCAGAGGCTCATTCATGAATACTGAGAGGGGAAATGGGTCCCCACCATAAAAGGGGATTTAAGAAGGAGGAAAGGGCCATGGACTGGCTGCCGGAGGAATTTTTAAAAGAGATGAAGGAGCTTTTAGGGGAGGAATACGGGCAGTATCTGGAAAGCTTCAGCGAGCCCCCAAGCCGGGGCCTGCGGGTGAACACCCTGAAATGGACCAGAACACAGTGCATGGAAAAACTTCCCTGGAAGACGGAGCCTGTCCCATGGGTTTCCAACGGACTTTTTTATGACGGGGATCAACGGCTTTCCAAAGACCCTTATTATTACGCCGGCCTGTACTATCTCCAGGAGCCCAGCGCCATGACTCCTGCCGCCCTCCTTCCGGTGGAACCGGGGGATATGGTTCTGGACATCTGCGCCGCTCCGGGCGGGAAAAGCACCGAACTCGGGGCCAGGCTTAAGGGCAGGGGAATGCTTGTGGCCAATGACATCAGCAATTCCAGGGCAAAAGCCCTGTTAAAAAACATAGAACTGTTCGGAATCGGAAATGCCTGTGTGGCCAGCGAGACGCCGGCCAGGCTAAGGGAAGCGTTCGGCGGTTTTTTTGACAAGATCCTGGTGGACGCGCCCTGTTCCGGGGAAGGGATGTTCAGGAAGGACAGGGATATGGTAAAGGACTGGGAGAAGAGGGGCCCAAAGTATTACAGCCGGATCCAGAGGGAGATTGCAGGGGAGGCGGTAAAGATGCTGAAAGAGGGAGGATACCTTCTTTACTCCACCTGTACCTTTTCAAGGGAGGAGGACGAAGGGACGGTTGCATGGATTCTGGAGGAATTTCCGGAGATGGAGCTGGTGCCCCTTGAGCCTTTTGAAGGAGCCTGCGGCGGGCAGGGGCTTTCGGGATGTATCAGGCTGTTTCCACACAAGATCCGGGGGGAGGGGCATTTTGCGGCTCTTCTTCGGAAGAAGGGGACAAACGCCGGGGAGAGAACAGACGCTTGGGCCCTAAAGACGGGCGGGCAGAGGGAGACGAACCAGGATTTAAGGAAGAATCCCCAGCTTGAGGAATTTCTCCATGAGACCGGAATGTGCTGGGATTTTTCCCGGATTGTGGAGAAGCGGGGCATGGTCTATTATCTGCCGGAGGGTTTTGCGGAGGGGACGGGGCTTCGGTTTCTGCGGACAGGCCTGTGGATGGGGACGCTGAAAAACGGCAGGTTTGAGCCCAGCCAGGCCATGGCCATGGCGTTGGATGCAGAAAAGTATAAAAACTGCATCTCCTTTGACAGGGAGGACATGAGGGTGATCCGGTATCTGAAAGGGGAGACCCTGAGCCTTTCACAGGGCCAGGGGCCGGCCAAAGGCTGGTGCCTGATCTGCGTGGACGGGTTTGGACTGGGATTCGGAAAGGGGAACGGGATGACAATCAAGAACAAATATTATGCCGGATGGCGGTGGCAGTGATGGATAAAAAGATACGTCTGGACAGGTTTCTGGCGGATATGGGCGTGGGGACCAGAAGCCAGATCAGGGATATGGCTAAAAAGGGCAGGATTGAGGTCAACGGCGTGACGGTCAGAAAGACCGATGAAAAAATACAGGCCGGCAGGGACATTGTCCGGTGGGACGGCGAGGAAGTGGCGTATGTGAAGGCGGAGTACTACATGCTCAACAAGCCTTCGGGAGTTGTGTCGGCTACGGAGGATAATCTCCACGAGACGGTCATTGACCTGGTGATGAAACATCCGCCGAAGATCCCGGGCGGCGGCCAGAGCCCCAAAAGGAAGGATCTGTTTCCTGTGGGCCGGCTGGATATTGACACGGAGGGGCTGCTTCTGATCACCAACGACGGGGAACTGGCCCACAGGCTTTTGTCGCCCAGGCGCCATGTGGACAAGCGGTATTTTGCCAGGATAACGGGGAAGCTGCCGGAGGATGCCCGAAAGCGGTTTGAGGAGGGGCTGACGCTGTCTGACGGGACAAAGCTGCTGCCGGCCCATCTTGAAGCCCGGGACGGCGGAAAAGAGAATCAATGTCCCGGGGAGGTCGCGGTGACCATCCGGGAGGGCAAATTCCATCAGGTAAAGCGGATGTTTGAGGCGCTTGGATGCAGGGTGGTCTATTTGAAACGCCTGTCCATGGGAAGCCTTGTGCTGGACGAATCGCTAAAGCCCGGCGAGTACCGGCCTCTTTCCGAGAAAGAAGTGGAAGAGCTTAAAACACTGGAAAAGGAACCGACAGGACTATGAAACAGAACGTATTGAACGAGAGGCCTTCGGCCTGTACCTCCTGCGGGGGGCAGCTGGAACAGAAAGATCCGTACACGTATGTATGTACCTCCTGCGGGAGAGTGTACTATATTTCCGCCAACCGGCACCATAAGATCTCGGTCCGGCTGTCTGCCGGGAAGATAATCCTTATCTGCGCCCTGTCGGCCATCGCGGTGACCGGCGCGGCGGTTTTGGGTTATCAGTACTACACGACCCGCCTGGTTAAGTCTGCCAGCCGGTTCTGCCAGTGCTTCCGGGATTTTCTCATGGAAGCCTGCAACCGGCCCATTGCGGACATCGGGGAGGAGGAGCTGGAAACCATAAAGTATTTGAAGATCGAAAGGGACGGGGAGTCTGCCCAGGCCAAAGGGTACCGCTTTACATACAGCTTTGAAGATTACTACGATTACGGGGATATGGAGGCGTACGAAAAAACCCTAAAGACTATCTCGGTGAAAGGGGAGACGGAGGATTTCTCCCCCACCAACGTCCAGTATTTTACCGGTCTTACCAGGCTGGAACTGTACACGGACGCGTGGGAGAATTACGTTCTCCCAAAGGAAAATAAGATAAGGAGCATTTACTGTCTGGACGGCCTGTCAAGGTACGGCACCCCGGAATTTTTCAGCCGGGCAAACCCGGACACCCTGGAGGAAGTGGCGATCATGGAGGCGGGAGAGCTGAAGGATTTTTCCTTTATGGAACATTTAAAGGGTGTAAAGAGCTTTTTGATCCATGAGGCAGCGCTGAAAGACGGCGGGATGTTTGATGGGTTTGACAATCTGGAACAACTGATTTTGTACCAGGTGGATATGGAGGAGGACGAGGCGGAAGAGATTGTGGAGGGGCTTCTTGCCCTGCCGTCCCTGAAATACTTTCACATGGAGGGCAGGACAGCGTGGTATATTGAGGACGGACAGTGGGAGGAGTGGCAGCGGCTCTACGACGGGAAACTTGTGCTGACCAGGGAGTAAAAGCGCCTTTAAAGGCAGAAAAAAGGGGGCCGGGCCTGTACGGCAGGAGACAAAAGGCCGGGCAGCCGGGCCGGAAGAAAAAACATAAGGGGAAGAGCATATGGCAAAAGAATCAGGGGAGGATTTGAGAAGAGAAGGGTATGTGATCCGCACATCCAACATAAAAGAGAGGGCGGAGCTTCTGGAACTGCAGTGCAGAAACTGCGGCGGATTTCTGGAGCTTACAGACAGGACCCATGCGGTGTGCCCCTACTGCGGGCAGAGGTACCTGATCGACGAGGCCAAGGGGACCGTCATCAATGTCCAGGTGGACTACAGCGGCAGCGACGAGATGAAGGAGGCGGTCAACAGCACGAAAAAGGCCCTCATCGTCTTTCTGATAGCGGCCTCTTTGATAGCCGCGGTTATTCTGGCTTTTAATATTGCAGCCAGGAAATCCGTATTCTCCAAATCGGATGCGGACGCACCGGTGGACGAAAACGGAGTGCTTCTGCGGATTTTCTGCAAGGATATTTTCGGAAAAGAGTTTGAGGATATCACCCAGGAGGAATTTGCCCGGGTCCGGTATATCCGGTGCGCCTACGAGAGGGAGGGCAATGAAACGTTCAACGTGATCTACTACAGTTTTACCAACTATGAGGACTGCGGCAGCGAGGAGGAGTTCCGGGACACGGTGAAGACGTGGACCTACCGGTCAAAAAGCGTCAGCTGGCCCTCGGATTATACCATGTTTACCGGGCTTACCAGGATTGACAACACAGACGCGGTATGGATGTCCCTTGTGACATTCTCACCGGACTGCCGGATCTCCTATGTGGATACGGACGACCGGCTGGACACGGTGGCAGCGGCGGTGAATCCGGAATATGTAAAGGTGCTGCACATCGGCCTTATGGGAAACAAGCTGGAGGACATCGGTCAGTTTAAAAACCTGGAGGAGCTTGACGTGGACACCAACATTGCAAGCAGGGAAGCGGACATAAGCAATATCAGCCAGTGCCCCAATTTAAAACGGGTAAGGCTCCGGTGCGGGGAGGGCTACACGGGCCTGGAAAGCCTGGCCGGGCTAAAGCAGCTAAAGAGCCTTTCCTTTGACAAAATGCCGGCAACGGAGTGGGGGTTTTTAAAGGATCTTCCCCAGCTGGAGGAGCTTTCCGCCTACACGGGGGAGGACGCGGATCTGTCAATTCTTGACAGCCTTCCCAATCTGAGGAAGGTGGATTTTCTGGACAGGTGCTATATCCTGCCGGAGGAGCTTAAGAGGCTTTCCGGCGTGGAGGAGCTGGGTGTGGCGGTGAAGGAGACGGAGTGCCTGGATATTCTGGGCGGATTTGACAGGTTAAAGGTCCTGGATCTTCATATGTCCATCCATGAGTATGAGACTCCTGTGGATGTGACGCCCCTTGCAGGCATCAAAAACCTGGAAAAGATTTACATGGATAACTTCTGGGGGTGCCGGTTTACGGGAGTGGAACAGATCCTGAATCTTCCCGGCTTAAAGGTGTTTCGGCTGGGGCAGGGCACGGGCAGCGATGCGGAGATTCTGATGGATACGGAGGCTGTCGCGGGCAGCAGCGTTCTGGAGGAAATAGGCTTTTTAAACTGCCGGATAACCGATCCGGCCGGGGAAGAGCAGGATTTTGGTTTTATCGCAAAGTTTCCCGGGGTGAAGCGGCTGTATCTGGACGAGTGCGGTTTGGAGGATATTTCCTTTGCGGCAATGCTTGGGGACTTGAGAATGTGCAGTTTTATGGACAATGACATACAAGATCTGTCGCCGCTTTTGCAGTGTAAAAAGCTGGGAACGGTGGCAGCGGACGCGGATGCTGCGGCAGGGGTGAAATTCCCCGGGGATGTGTCGGTGAGCACGGATGTATTTCGGAAAATTTATGAGTGAAGATAAAGATCAGGAGCGAATATGACAGGGATATTAGACGGAAAAAAGGCCATCATCTTTGATTTGGACGGAACGCTGGTGGATTCCATGTGGATGTGGAAGAGTATTGATGTTGAATTTTTAGGGCAGTATGGCCATGAGTGCCCGCAGGAACTGCAGCGGGACATTGAGGGGATGAGTTTTTCGGAGACGGCTGAGTATTTTAAGGACAGGTTCTGCCTGCCCCTGTCGACGGATGAGATTAAGGAGGCCTGGATAAAGATGTCCATCGATAAGTACCGCTATGAGGTGTCTGCCAAAAAGGGAATCATGGAGTTTCTGTCCCATGTGAGGGACAGGGGTATCCTTTGCGGCATTGCCACCAGCAACAGCCGCAAGATGGTGGACGCGGTGACAGAGTCCCTGAAGCTGAAACCCTACTTTCAGGCAATTACCACGGCCTGTGAGGTGAAAGCGGGAAAACCGGAGCCGGATATCTACCTGAAAGTGGCAGAAGATCTGGGGGTGGAGCCTGGGGAATGCCTGGTATTTGAGGATGTGCCTGCGGGGATACTGGCGGGAAAGAGGGCCGGTATGGCCGTGTGCGCGGTGGATGACGATTTCTCCAAATATATGGAAGCGGAAAAGAGGGAGTTGTCGGATTATTTTATCCGGGACTATTTTGAGATCCTGGACGGAGACATATCATGAGGCCGGATTATCTGCCCGTAAGCCGGGCAGACATGAGTATCCGGGGGTGGAGCCAGTGCGATTTTGTGTACATCTGCGGGGATGCCTATGTGGATCATCCCTCCTTCGGCCATGCCGTCATATCCCGGGTGCTGGAGGCGCGGGGATATAAGGTGGGGATTATCGCCCAGCCGGACTGGAAGGACATAAAAAGCATAACCGTCCTGGGAAAGCCCAGGCTGGGATTTCTGGTGTCCGGAGGCAACATGGATTCTATGGTGAACCATTATTCCGTCTCGAAAAAGAGAAGGAAAGAGGATTCCTACACGCCGGGCGGCGTCATGGGCAGGCGGCCGGACTACGCCACGGTGGTATACTGCAACCTTATCCGTTCGGTTTACAAAGACAGCCCCATTATCATCGGCGGGATTGAGGCCAGCCTGCGGCGCCTGGCCCACTACGACTACTGGTCCGACAGGCTGAAACGGTCCATCCTTCTGGACTCCCAGGCGGATCTTATCTCCTACGGCATGGGGGAGCGGTCGGTTGTGGAGATCGCCGACGCGCTGGACAGCGGCATAGATGTAAAAGATATTACCTTTGTGGACGGGACGGTTTACAAAACCGGCAGCCTGGAATCGGTGTACGACTATGAGCTTCTTCCGGATTATGAGGAGCTTGTGCGGGATAAGAAGGAGTATGCCAAAAGTTTTTTTGTGCAATACTCTAATACAGATCCGTTTACGGGAAGGAGGCTGGCGGAGCCTTACAGGGGAAAATGGTATGTGATCCAGAACCCGCCGTCAAAACCTCTGAGCAGGGAGGAGATGGACTGGGTTTACGGCCTGCCCTACATGCGCAGCTACCACCCCTCCTACGAGGAACAGGGAGGCGTCCCGGCGATTAAGGAGATCAAGTTCAGCCTGATCAGCAGCAGGGGATGTTTCGGCGCCTGCAGTTTCTGTGCGCTGACCTTCCACCAGGGAAGGATTATCCAGGCAAGAAGCCATGAGTCCCTTGTAGAGGAAGCAAAACTTTTGACGGAGGATCCGGATTTTAAGGGGTATATCCACGATGTCGGAGGCCCTACGGCGGATTTCAGGTTTCCGGCCTGTGAAAAGCAGATGAGCGCAGGGGCCTGCAAAAACAGGCAGTGCCTGTTTCCGGAGCCCTGCAGAAACCTGAAAGCAGATCACGCAGATTATATAGAACTGCTGCAAAAACTCCGCTCCCTGCCAAAGGTGAAGAAGGTGTTTATCCGTTCCGGAATCCGGTTTGACTATGTGCTGGCGGACAAAAAAGGAACATTTTTGAGGGAATTGTGCCAGCACCATGTCAGCGGCCAGCTGAAGGTGGCGCCGGAGCATGTGTCGGATCCGGTGTTAAAGCGCATGGGAAAGCCCGGCAACCATGTATACCGCCAATTTGTCAGGGCCTATGAGGACATGAACCGGAAACTGGGGAAAAAGCAGTATCTGGTTCCGTATCTGATGTCCTCCCACCCCGGTTCTTCCATGAAGGAGGCTGTGGAGCTGGCTGAGTATCTGCGGGATCTGGGATATATGCCGGAGCAGGTCCAGGACTTTTACCCCACGCCGTCCACCATCTCCACCTGCATGTACTATACAGGGTACGACTGCAGGACCATGGAGAAGGTGTACGTTCCCGTAAGTCCCCGGGAGAAGGCCATGCAGAGGGCCCTGATCCAGTATCGAAACCCGAAGAATTATGAACTGGTGGCGGAGGCCTTAAAGGCGGCAGGCAGGACCGATCTGATCGGATACGACCGCAAATGCCTCATACGGCCGAGGGACGGGAAGAAAGGCTATGGAGAAGAGAACCGGTCAGACAAAAAAAGAAGCAGCGGCCGGCCGGAGAATGGGCACAGGGGGAAACAAGGGGACATACAGCGGCAGAAACCGAAGAAAACAATCCGGAATGTCCATAAAAAGAAACAGTAGAAAGGCAGGAAAATGTTCGTGAGCTTATATCGGATCATGCTGGTGGATGATGAGGAGGAGGTCCGCAAGGCCATAATCTGCAAGATGGATTGGGAACAGCTGGGCTTTACGGTGGTGGGAGATGCGGAAAACGGCGAGGACGCCCTGGAAAAGCTGGATCAGCTGGAACCGGATGTGGTCATGACGGATATCCGGATGCCCTACATGGACGGGCTGGCTCTGACGTCGCGGATCCGGGAGAAATACCCGTCCATGAAGGTGCTGGTTTTTTCCGGCTATGACGATTTTGAGTACGCCCAGCAGGCTATTAAGCTGGGGGTTATCGAGTACATTTTAAAGCCGGTCAACGGCGAAGAGCTGGCGGAGATCTTAAACCGGGTCCGTGTCAGCCTGGATGAGGAGATTGAACAGCGCCGGAATATTGATACCCTCAGGGAGAATTATCTTGGCAGCCTTCCGATCCTCCGGGAGCTGTTTTTAAATGATCTGGTGCGCAGGGCTGCGGACGTGGCCGACATAACGCCCAAACTAGGGGAGTACGGCATCGATATTTTAGGCGCCCGCAAATGGCTGACAGCCGTGATCCACGTGGAGCAGGTGGAGCAGAGGGAGGAGCAGGTGTTTTCCCAGCACCAGGAGCTGATCCCCATTTCTGTCCGCAGCCTTACGGAGGATCATCTAAAGCCCTACTGCCGCTTTGCCATCTTTAATTCCATGGAAGGCATAACGGTTATTGCCGCCATAGACGAGGACAACACCCAGACAGGGCTTATTAATGTGCTGAATGATATCTGCAAGGAGACCAGGCGTATGCTGGAGGTGTCCATCACCGTGGGCGTGGGCCGCAGCTGCGATACGCTGTGGGAGATTGCCCGTTCCTACCAGACGGCCGTGGATGCCCTGGGGTACCGGGCCATTGTGGGAAAGGGAAAGGCCATCTACATTAACGACGTGGAGCCTGTGGGCAGGGGAAAGCTTCTTCTGGACGGGAAGGGGGAGGAGGAACTGATCTCGGCCATCAAGTTCGGCCCTGCTGACCGGATCGGTAGCGTGATAGGGGATCTGGCAGCCCGCATGGACGGCGCTAAAGTCCATGCAAGGCAGTATCAGGTGTATATGCTGTCCATTGTCAACTGTATGATCCGGCTGATGCAGCAGTACGATCTGGACATCAACGAGATGTTCGGCGATCATATGCTGTACGGGGATATTTTGGAGGGGATCTACCGCAGGGAAGAGTTTGCGGACAGGCTTATCCCCATTGCCTGCCGGATGAACGAGGCGATGAACCGGGAGCGGGACAACACGGCCAAGAAGGTGATTCTGGAGGCCAAGGAGTATATCCGGGAACATTTCGCCAACCCGGAGCTGTCGGTGGAGATGCTCTGCCGCCATCTGCACATGAGCCCGGCGTATTTTTCCACCATGTTTAAGAAGGAGACCGGCCAGAGTTACGTAAACTACGTGACGGAAGTGCGCCTTAAGCGGGCGGTGGAGCTGTTAAATGAGACGGACGACAAGACCTACGTCATCGCGGAGAAGGTGGGATATCTGGAGCAGAATTATTTCAGCTACGTGTTTAAAAAGAAGTACGGGGTGTCGCCTACGGCTTACCGGAAGTGCCAGCAGCCGTAAACCGGTTGGGCGTGAGCAAAGTATAAAAGGAACTTTATCAAGGGGGTGAATTGCTGGGGGACTTTACCTGGCAGAGAGTATGCAAAAAAGAACTTTAATGGTAAAAGTGATGATATCCGCGTTTGTTTTGGGGATAATTTGGAATACGCTTCCTGCTGTTGCGGAAACGACAGATGGGATAGTTTTATCAGATATGGTTGCGGAAGAGACTGAATTTTTTGATGAAGAGACAGACCGTGGAACAGAAGAGGAGATTGGTAACACGGAAACTTCAGATGAGATGGCTTTGTCAGATAAACCTGGTGAGGAAAATACGTCCTTAGATGAGGAGACTGATAGCGGTGCAGAATCTAAGCCAAACACAGAATTGACAGATGTGGCTGGAGAGAAGATAGAGAGTTTGGGTGAGGAAACAGATAATAGACTGAACGGAGAAACTGATGGCCTGGAATCTGAGACAGAAGAGGGTTTTCAAGAGACAATTGAAAATGGAAATGAAAGTTTGATATCTGAATTTTCAGATGTTCCATCAATTGCGGCTGATGATCAAAAAATATTATGGGAAGGAATAAGCGGAGATATCACTTGGAAAATAGACAGTAACGGACTGCTTTCCTTAACGGGAGTCGGGGACTATGAACTGACGAGAAATGGAGTGCCGCCGTGGTATCCTCATGCGATGTATATTACTTCTGCAGAAATAAATATTACAGAAATAACGAATACAAGTTGGATGTTTTTTTGCTGTAACTTGACAAGTTTGGATTTAAGCAACTTAGATACATCTCAAGTAACTGATATGAGAGGGATGTTTGCCGCTTGTGGGAGCCTTACAGATTTAGATGTGACGAATTTAGACACCTCTCAGGTAACAGACATGAGTAATATGTTTCAGGGATGTTATAATTTGACAAGCCTGGATGTGAGTAATTTAGATACATCCCATGTTACAAATATGAGGCATATGTTTTCTGGATGTAATAAGTTGCCAAACTTGGATGTCACTAACTTTATCACCTCTCAGGTAACAGATATGAGCTATATGTTTAATGACTGTAATAAATTGCAGAATCTGGATGTAAGTAATTGGATTACGTCCAATGTAACAGACATGAGTTATATGTTTATTAGTTGCAGCAGTTTAACAGATTTGGATGTAAGTAGTTTTGATACGTCTAAAGTAACGGATATGGTGAGGATGTTTTTTGGATGCCGCAGTTTGACTGCTCTGGATGTAAGTAATTTTAATACAGAGCAGGTTACTAATATGGAGTCTATGTTTTCTGGATGCCGCAGTTTCGTAAGTTTGGATTTAAGTAATTTTGATACAATAAAAGTAACAGATATGAGCCGAATGTTTGAATACTGTAACAGTTTGATAAATCTGGATCTTAATAATTTTGTTACCTCAGAAGTGACTAATATGACAGGGATGTTTAACAGCTGTAAAAGTTTGGAAAATGTGGATGTAAGCGGTTTTGACACATCTCAAGTAAACAATATGTCTCAAATGTTCAGTAACTGTGAGAGTTTGACAAGTCTGGATGTAAGTAATTTTGATACGTCTCAAGTGACAAATATGAGTAATATGTTTACAAGCTGTGACAGTTTGATACAGCTGGATCTTAGCAATTTTATTACAGCAAACGTTAGTGAGATGAAGTGGATGTTTGGCAGGTGCCGCAATTTGGAAAGTGTGGATGTCAGTAGTTTTGATACCTCACATGTGACGAATATGAATTATATGTTTGATAGCTGTGAACGTTTGACAGGTCTGGATGTCAGTGGATTTGACACATCTCAAGTAACAGAGATGGATTCTATGTTTAGTGATTGTATGAGACTGACAAGCCTGGATGTCAGTAATTTTGATACATCACATGCGACGAATATGAGATATATTTTTTCTTCATGCAATAACTTAACGACGCTATATACACCTATTAATGTCCTTCTAGATGTTTACTTACCATCAACTCCTTTTCATAGTCAGAAGTGGTATTGGGATGAAACTCCGGTAACACATTTGCCGAAAGGATTGAACTACAGTGTTAAGTTAGTGAAAAAGTCAGGAGGGGACAGCGGTGCAACGAATCCTACCCCTCCGGGAGGAGACGGCGGCACAACAAATCCAGACCTTCCGGGAGGGGACAGCGGCACAACGAATCCAGATGTTCCGGGAGGAGACGGCGGCACAACAAATCCAGACCTTCCGGGAGGAGACAGCGGCGCAACGAATCCCACCCCTCCGGGAGGAGACGGCGGCACAACAAATCCAGACCTTCCAGGAGGGGACAGCGGCACAACGAATCCCAATCCTCCGGGAGGAGACAGTGACACATCTCAGCCTGGTGAGAGCGATCCATGGAAAGAGGAAGAAAATAAACCTTCTTCCAGCATTTCAGGTTCTTCTTCCGTCAGTCTGTCAAGTAACGCTGTTGCCTCATATGCTGTCACCCTTTACAATTTCCCACAGGAAAAAGGGATCCCCGTTAACGGCCAGTGGGAACTGGTAGATGCAGGGGAACATGTCTGGAAATATCGTCTTGAAGGCGGAGAATACGCGAAAAATGGCTGGCTTTACATACAGAATTCTCTATCCCTTGAAAAATTTGACTGGTTCCATTTTGATAAAAACGGGATAATGACTTATGGGTGGTATCAGGATGATAAGGGCCAATGGTATTACTGTCATGAGATATCTGACGGAAACTTAGGAGCATTGGAAAAAGGATGGCATAAGGAAGGACAAGACGGAAAGAACTACTACTTTGACTCTCAAAATGGTATGATGTTGTCAGGATGGCAGGAGATTGAGGGACATAGCTATTATTTTGCCACCTTGGAGGATGTTTCAGGGCCAACCTGGTCATGGCAGAGTTCCCCGAATATGGGGAGCGGAAAATGGATATATGAATCTCCAGGATTCCGCAGTTATGGTTCCATGTATAGGAATGAACAAACGCCAGACGGGCAGTGGGTGGATGGACTGGGGATGAAGATCGTGGAGCAGGCTGATAGTTAACTTTAGGGAAACAACTTTTGAAAGGAACAACCGCGCACATGGACAAAGAGGCATCAGAAAATCTCTGGCACAGAACCAGCATCCGCTACACGATTTTTATATACTTTACAATCAGCGCCCTGGTCGCCGTCCTTTTGATCGGGGTAGCCATGTACATGCAGATGTCCCGCCAGCTGACGGCGGCGGTGCAGGAGGAAAACCAGGCGGTTTTAGGGCAGGTGAGCCGGTCTGTGGACGCTTATCTGCGGACCATCATGAAACTGTCGGACAGCCTGTATTACGGCGTCATAAAAAACGCGGATCTTTCGGAAGGGTCGGTGAACAGCCAGATCACCCTTCTGTACGACAATAACAAGGACAGCGTGGCCAATATCGCCCTGCTCAGCAAGGAGGGAGAGCTTCTTGAGGCCGTTCCCGCGGCCAGGTTAAAAACTGGGCTTGACGTGACGGGGGAGCAGTGGTTTGGCAACACCCTGGAGAGGACAGATAACCTGCATTTTACCACCCCCCATGTCCAGTACATTTTTGACAACAATGAGAACCAGTACCGCTGGGTTATCACCCTGACCCGGGCGGTTGAGATCACCCAGGGCACTTCCACGGATCAGGGCATTCTGCTTATAGACATCCGCTACAACAGCCTGCAGCAGATCCTGGAAAATATTGCCCTTGGCAATCAGGGGTATCTCTATATGGTGAGCAACGGAGGGGAAGTGATCTATCACCCAAGGATGCAGCTTATCGGCACCGGCAAGGCTAAGGAGAACCTTGACGCGGCGGCTTCCTACCGGGACGGCAGTTACAGGGAGGAGTTTGGCGGCGAGCGCCGGGAGGTCAGCGTCAAGTCCGTAGGGTACACGGGATGGAAGCTGTTAAGCGTCACACCGGAGAAGGGGCTGCCTTTAAGCAACCTGAAAATGCGCCTTTTTGCGGTGTTTGTGGTGGCGTCCTTTCTCTTTCTTCTGGTGCTCATCAACGCGTTCATCTCCTCCCGCATCACAACCCCTATCCAGGAGCTGGAAAAATCGGTCAACGCCATAGAAGCGGGACAGCTGGACGCTCCGGTGTATATGGGAGGATCCTACGAGATCCGCCATCTGGGCCGATCCATCGGGGATATGGCCGGGAGGATCCAGACGCTGATGGAGGACATTGTGGCGGAACATGAGCATAAGCGCAAGAGGGAGTTTGACACCCTGCAGTCCCAGATCAACCCCCATTTCCTCTACAACACCCTGGATATTATTGTGTGGATGATAGAAAACGAGCAGAAACAGGAGGCGGTGAAGGTGGTCACGGCCCTGGCGCGCTTCTTCCGCATCAGTCTGAGCCGGGGGAAGAGCATTATCACCGTCAGGGATGAGCTGGAGCATGTGCGCAATTATCTGATGATCCAGCAGATGCGGTTTAAAAATAAATTTACCTATACCATCGACGCCGGGGAGGATGTGATGGAGTTTGCCAGCTTAAAGCTGATGCTTCAGCCGCTGGTGGAAAACGCCATCTATCACGGCATGGAATTTATGGACGGCGACGGGGAGATTTTGGTGAGGGCTGAAAAAAGGGAGGGCGATTTGTGGTTTGAGGTCAGGGACAACGGGCTTGGCATGACAAAGGAACAGGCAGACAGCCTTCTGAGCGACAAACCCCACGTGTCCTCCCGCCGCGGTTCCGGCATCGGCGTTAAAAATGTAAACGAGCGGATTCGGCTGTACTTCGGGGAGGATTACGGGCTTTATATCCGGTCTGAGCCTGATGAGGGAACCTCCATACAGATCCGCCTTCCGGCCCAGGCATATCAAACGCCGGATGGGGCAGCCAGGGGCGGCGCCGGAAAGGGAGGTCGGATATGATAGGCAGACGGGGAAAATTACTGATACTGCTGTATGTCGTGTTCCTGGCTGTTTTGTTTCTCATGTGTTCCACGGATCTGATTATCCGGGAGCCGGAGAGGGACGTCTATCAGATAGCCGTTATCATCGAGGACAGCAGGGACGACAATTACGTCAATTTCCGAAAGGGCATGGATCAGGCGGCCATGGAATTTCAGGCTGACGTCCACTTTATCACACTGTACGAGAAGATGGACGCAGATCAGCAGATGGAGCTTATCCTCAGGGAACAGCAGGACGGGGCGGACGCGCTGATTATCGTGCCGGCAGACGAGGATCGGGTGGTCTCAGCTCTGGCCCAGGGTCAGGTGTTTGTCCCCGCGGTGCTTTTGGGGACAGGGCTTTCCGGCCAGGGAGTGGCGGGAACTATTGCCCCGGATTATAAAGAGATGGGGGAGCTGCTGGCCCAGGAAATAGCCGCCCATGAAGGAAGGGACTGCCAGGTACTTATTTTTGAGGATCCGGGAAAGCACAGCGCCATGAGCCGCCTGTTTTTGGAGGGGGCAAAAGATGCTTTTGACTCCATGGGATGCAGATGGAAAAGCGTGTTTTTTATGGAGAACGGCCGTGGAGCTGAGGATATGTTTCAGGATTTGGCAGGAGAAAGGAGAGAAAGGACTGCAATTTTGGCCCAGAACCCGGAGATTTTGACGGAGACGGCCGCAATTTTGTCGGAGATCCCGGGCTTTGAAGGAAGCCTTTACGGGCGTGGCAGCACCCTTGGGATTTTAAATTATCTGGATCGGGGGCGGATTGGCGGAATCTGCGTCACGGATCAGTTCGGCGCGGGATATCTCAGCGTGGAGACGGCGGTGCGGGCTTTGGAGGAGGGCGGAAGCCAGGGACGGGAAGAACTGGATGTTTGGTATATTGACAAAGAAGATCTGCGCAGACCGGAGTATGAAAAGCTTTTGTATCCTGTCGAGTAGACGGGGCCTGTTGGGCTGTACCAGGGAAACTTGTGTGCCGCAAGATACGTTTGGAGGATAAGAAAATGCAGGGAAGAAAGATATTTCTGATGTTTTTGGCATGCATGGCGCTGACGGCCTGCGGGGGGGACAGGAAGGAGGAGGAGAAGACCTCCATCCGCATAGGCATCAGCCTGTACCGGGGTGAAGACACGTTTATCAACAACATCCGCGGCGAGCTGGAGGAGAAGGCAAAAGAATATGAGCGCAGAAACGGGATCAAGGTAATCCTGGATATTCAGGACGCCAAGGGCAGCCAGAATACCCAAAACGATCAGGTGGAGCGGTTTATTTCCCTGGGGTGCGACGTGGTGTGCATCAATCCGGTGGACCGCATGGATGCCTCCCTTATGATCGACAGGGCCATGACAGCCGGGGTTCCGGTGGTGTTTTTTAACAGGCAGCCGGTGGAGGAGGATATGAACCGCTGGGATCAGCTCTATTACATCGGTGTGGACGCAAAAGAAACCGCCATGCTCCAGGGAAAAATCGTGGTGGATCTTTACGGGAGGGATCCCGGGGCTCTTGATCTCAACGGCGACGGCGTGGTCAGCTACGTGCTTTTGGAGGGGGAGAGCAGCCACCAGGACTCCCTGATCCGCACGGAATGGTCCATCCAGACATTAAAAGACGGAGGCGTGCCTATCGAGAAGATCACCGGAGGCATCGCCAACTGGGAAAGAAGCCAGGCGTCGGCCCTGATGGAGCAGTGGCTTTTGGCCTATCCGGATACCATTGAACTGGTGGTCAGCAACAACGACGACATGGCCCTGGGGGCCATTGACGCCCTGGAGCGGGAAGGGATAGACGACATCAACGTAATCGGGATAGACGGAACCATCCCCGGCATGGAGGCCCTTGAAAACGGCAGGCTTCTGGGAACGGTATCAGCCAACAAGGAGGTTTATGCGGGTGCGATTATGGAACTGGCCGCCAGCCGCGCCCTGGATGAGCCGCTGCCGGATGAGTACCCGCTGGAGGACGGGACGTACTACTGGGTTCTTCAGCAGATTTTGAACGGGGAAGCAAAAAAAGATTAGAAAAAATTTTCCTTTCAAAGAATATTAATAAAAAATCAAAGAATTTCTTATGGAAAATATGCAGAAAATCCTCTATAATAGGCATTGTTGGTGGTCATAGTACACAAATCAATATGTGTTGCTGTGACAGAAACTGATAAAATAGCTCAAAATGAGCAGAATGATGGGAGGATTTTACAATTATGAAATTAACCAGAAAAGTAACTGCTATGGCATTGGCATCCATGATGGTATTCTCCATGGCCGCATGCGGCGGCAGCGATTCCGCACCGGAGACCACCACGGCGGCAGCCGCCGAGACCACTACAGCAGCGGCAGCAGCGGAGACCACCGCAGCAGCTACAGAGGCAGCTGAGAAAGATGCCGAGACCACGGCAGAGGCAGCCGGAGGAGCCGGCGGCAACATCGGTGTCTGCATCTACAAGTTTGACGACGCTTTCATGACCACCTACAGAAATGCTCTTCAGGAGATTCTGGAAGGCAAGGGCTACACCGTAACCGTTATGGACGGCAAGAACGATCAGGCCGAGCAGAACAACCAGATCAACAACTTCATCGCTCAGGAAGTTGACGCTCTGATCATCAACCCGGTTATGACTTCCGCGGCCGATCAGATCATCGCTACCGTAAAGGATGCAGGCATTCCCACCGTACTGATCAACCGTGAGCCCACTGCCGAGCAGATGAGCGCTTATGACAAGCTGGTTTATGTAGGATGCGACGCACGTCAGTCCGGTACCATGCAGGGCGAGCTGATCCTGGATACCCCCAACAAGGGCGATATCAACGGCGACGGCAAGGTTTCCTATATCATGATCCAGGGCGATCCCGAGAACGTGGACGCACAGTACCGTACCGAGTTCTCCGTAAAGGCACTGACCGACGCAGGCATGGAAGTTGAAGAGCTCGACTTACAGCGCGGCGACTGGGATCGTAACAAGGGCCAGGAGATCGCACAGAATGACCTTGCGAAATTCGGCAATGACATCGAAGTTATCTTCTGCAACAACGACGATATGGCTATCGGCGCTCTGCAGGCCATTCAGGCAGCAGGCCGCAAGGTAAACGAAGATATCTACCTGGTAGGCGTTGACGCTCTTGACGCAGCTCTCAACGAGGTTGTTAACGGCAACATGACCGGTACGGTTCTCAACGATGCCAACGGCCAGGCAGCAGGCGCTGTTGAGGCTATGGAAGCTCTTCTGGGCGGCAAGACCTACGCGGCAGGCGAGCAGTCCATCTACGTTGACTACGTAAAGGTTACTCCTGAGAACGCAGCTGATTTCCAGTAAACTATAAGCTATTGGGAAGTGCGTGTGCATTGGCGCATGCACTTCCTTTCATGTAAAGGTTCTGTTTTGACGCCTGCATTCGGGATCATGAACCTGAGCGCAGGATTTAGGAAAAGAAAATAAAAAGGGGGTCAGCAAATTGTCAGAGTATCGTTTGGAAATGCACGACGTGGTAAAGACCTTTCCCGGCGTCAAGGCACTGGACGGCGCGCAGCTGAATCTGCGGCCGGGGACGGTTCACGCCCTCATGGGTGAGAACGGTGCGGGAAAATCTACCCTGATGAAGTGCATGTTCGGTATTTACCACATGGATCAGGGTGAAGTGATCTATGAAGGGGAAAAGGTTCAGATCAAGGGTCCGCTGGACGCCTTAAACCGGGGCATTGCCATGGTGCATCAGGAGCTTCAGCCCATTCCTGAGAGGAGCATCGGAGAGAACATCTATGTAGGCCGTTATCCTACCAAGAAGCTGGGGCCGGTTACGGTGATTGATCATGATAAGATGTATGAGGACGCCGACAGGGTGCTTAAGGAGGTTCACTTAAACTTCGATGCCAGGGCCAGGCTGGGAAGCCTTTCCGTTTCCCAGATGCAGCTGGTGGAGATTGCCAAGGCGGTTTCCGCCGACTGTAAAGTTCTGATTCTGGATGAGCCCACCTCATCTTTGACCACCGCGGAAGTGGAGGCGCTGTTTACCATCGTGGACGAGCTGAGGAGAAAGGGCGTTTCCATCGTCTATATCAGCCACAAGATGGACGAGATTCTGCGCATCAGCGACGAGGTAACCATCATGCGGGACGGCCAGTACATCGGCACATGGGCATCCAGGGAGCTGACCACGGATTTCATTATCACCAAGATGGTGGGCCGGGAACTGTCTGAACTGTACCCTGAGAGGGAGAACATACCGGGGGATGTGATCTTTGAGGTGGAGGATTTCACGTCCATCAATCCCAAGAGCTTCCGCCACGCCTCCTTCCAGCTGAGAAAGGGCGAGATCCTGGGAGTGGCAGGTCTGGTAGGCGCACAGCGCACGGAGCTGATGGAGGGGCTGTTCGGACTCCGCGCCCATACGTCAGGAACGATTACATACAACGGGAACGAACTGAAGATCAATCAGCCCAAGGACGCTATCAACAACGGCATCGCCATGCTGACCGAGGATCGCCGCGCCACGGGTATCCTGGGCGTGCTGTCCATTGCGGATAATGTTTCCATCGCATCACTGAATCAGTACCTGATCGGCGGCATTATGCTGGACGACAACAAGATTGAGAATCTGGTTCAGGAGAATGTGGCCAAACTTTCCATTAAGACTCCGTCGTCCAAGACACAGATACAGTCTCTCTCCGGCGGCAACCAGCAGAAGGTGCTTATCAGCCGCTGGCTGGCCAACAACCCGGATGTGTTCATCATGGATGAGCCTACCAGGGGTATCGACGTAGGCGCCAAGTATGAGATCTACTGTATCATAGCCGAGATGGCAAAGCAGGGCAAGAGTATTATCATGATTTCGTCCGAGATGAGCGAGCTCATCGGCATGTCAGACCGGATTATGGTTATGTGTGACGGCCGCGTCACCGGGTTTATCGACGGGGACAAGGCGAATCAGGAGAATATTATGGCTTTGGCGACCCAGTTTGAATAAGGAGGGAGTACATTATCATGCAAAAAACATTTGATGTGAAAAAATTCATGTCCAACAACGCGATTATTATCCTGATCGTGATGCTGGCCATTCTCACCGGATTTACGACGAAGAATTTCTTTACGGTAACCAACTTCAAGAACCTGGTCGTCAATGTGTCCCCCAGGTTTATCATCGCCTGCGGCGTGTCAGGCTGTCTGATCACAAAGGGCACGGACCTTTCCGCAGGGCGTGCCGTGGGCCTTGCCGCCTGTCTCTCCGCCATGATGCTGCAGAGCCTTGATTACTCGGCCCGTATGTTTTCCTGGATGCCGGATATCCCGTGGCCGGTGGCCCTGGTGATCGTTATGATTATCATGGGATGTTTCGGTGCGGTCAACGGTATCGTGATCTCCGTGCTGAAGGTTCCCCCCTTCATCGCAACACTGGGTATGCAGACCATCATCTATGGACTCTGCTCCCTGATTACCAACAACCAGCCTATGGGCGGTTATAAGAAGAGCTATCTGACCGTGGCCAGCGGCTCTCTGGGACCTATCCCATACCTGATGATCTTTGCGGTGGTTGTGGGCGGATACTTCCTGTTCCTCTACAACAAGACCCGCCACGGCAAGTACATGTACGCCATCGGCGGCAATGAGAACGCGGCCCAGGTTGCAGGTGTCAACGTGCGTGGTTCCCTGATCCGCATCTACGTGCTGGCAGGCTGTATGTATGCGCTGGCAGGATTTCTGGTAGGCGCCAAGGCAGGAGGCGCCTCCACAGCAACCGGTATGGGCTATGAGCTGGAGGCCATCGCGGCGTGTACCATCGGCGGCGTATCCGCCAACGGCGGTGTGGGACGCGTGGGCGGCATCCTGGTAGGCGTTCTGGTGTTTGAGATCTTAAAGATCTGTCTCCAGTTCCTCCGCGTGGACCCGGCCTACACCTACATCGCACAGGGTCTCGTAATCGTAGTGGCGGTTGCCCTTGACCTTAGAAAATACCTGCAGAAGAAGTAGGGTTGGAAAGCAGGACTGGAATATAAGCAGGTTCGTAAATGAGCGGATTCGAAGACTTGGAGGCTGAAAGGATGAGTGTCATGAAAGAGCCGGACGCAGAAAAGAACATCAATGTAACGATGGAAGCGGGGGAGGATGCACCCGAAAACGAAAAGCCGAAGACAGGCAGCGCTTTTGAGGGAATTTACGACCGTATGCCGGATATTTCCATCCGGGCTTTGGACTGTTTTATAGGGATCTGCGTGGCAGCGCTGATTGCAGTGGTTCTCATCGGCATTCTCAGGGCCAATCATGTATTTTAACAGGATTTGAGCGTAAAAATAAAGAGAGACGGGGGTGTATCCGCCAGGGATGCATTCCGTCTCTTTTTGGCTGTAAAACATTTGGTGGAAAAATATCCTGCGAAATGGTAAAATAGTTATATGGATCATTATATGAGATTGTGAGAGGAAGGATGGACTATGAAAATTGCGGTTATAACGGGAGCTTCATCGGGCATGGGGCGGGAAGCGGCCTTTCAAATCGGGGATCAGTTCGGAGGAATCGAGGAGATATGGCTTATTGCCAGAAGAAAAGACAGGCTTGAGGAACTTCAGGGGCGTTTTCCCGCAGGCGTCCGCTGCTTTGCCATGGATGTCACGAGCGCAGAGGCGCAGGGGAAGCTGGCAGAAGTTCTTTCCAGAGAGAAGCCGGATGTGAAAATCCTTGTGAATGCTGCCGGTTTCGGGAAGATCGGCAGGGCAGAAGAGTTGGATCCAGAGTCGGAGCGGGGGATGATCCGCTTAAACTGCGAGGCTCTGTGCGCCATGACCCGCCTGGTGCTTCCCTATATGAGCGATAACAGCAGGATTCTTCAGTTTGCCTCAGCGGCATCTTTTCTGCCGCAGCCCAAGTTTGCCGTCTACGCGGCGACCAAGTCCTTTGTGCTCAGCTACTCCCGGGCTCTGGGGGCGGAACTTAAGGGCAGGAGGATTTACGTGACCGCGGTGTGTCCCGGACCTGTGAAGACGGAATTTTTTGATATTGCGGAGACCGGAGGGCAGATTCCTGTGTACAAAAAACTGGTCATGGCCGACCCGGGGAAGGTGGTGCGCAAGGCTCTGCGGGACAGCTGTATGGGGAAATCCATGTCCGTGTACGGAATAACCATGCAAGCGTTCGGTATCCTGTGCAAGACGGTTCCCCATCCGTGGATCCTAAAGCTTATGGCCGCTATGGACAGGGAACTGTCCGGAAGGTGAGGAAGATGAAGGGACGACGGGAAAAAGGGCAGTATGGATACCGGGATTTTCACAAAAAAATGCAGACGGCAAAGGTTATATTCGGGGGAGCCATGATCCTCATACAGCTGCTTGCGAGAAATTTTACGGACAATGACGCCGCCAAAAATATTCTGACAGTCATGGCTGTCCTGACGGTGCTTCCCACGGCCAATGTGGCGGCTCCTCTGCTGGCTTCCTGGAGATACCAAACGCCTGATGAGAGCTTTTATGAGAGGGCGGCGGGCCTGGAGTCCAGGGGCCGGATATTATATGACCTGATTATCACCTCCAGGGAGCAGCTGATGCCCATGGACGCGGTGATGGTCCATCCGGCAGGCGTGTTTGCCTACTGCAGCGGGGCAAAGGTGGATGGAACGAAGGCGGAGGAATTTTTAAACGGAATGTTTAAATCCCATAAGCTGGACGGCAATGTAAAGGTGTTAAAGGATGAGAAGGCGTTTTTTAAAAGGGCCGGCAGCCTGAAACCGGCCTGCGAGTTTGAAGACGACGGGAGCGTGGAGTACGGGATCCGGGTGCTTAAGGGGCTGTCCATGTAGCCCCGGGCGATTGAACAGGGAGGAGGGCCATGAGGCTAATCAAGGTAACCGAAAAGGAAGCAGGACAGAGGCTGGATAAACTTCTGGGGAAATATCTGAATCTGGCGGGAAAGGGATTCCTCTACAAGATGCTGCGGAAAAAAAATATCACCCTTAACGGCCGAAAGTGCAGCGGGGCAGAAAAACTCGCCGCCGGCGATGAAATCACCCTGTTTCTGGCGGATGAGACAATCGATAAATTTTCCCAGGTCAGCGTGAAGGCGGTAAAGAAGGTACATCTGGATATCCTCTATGAGGACGGGAACATCCTTCTTGTCAACAAGCCGGCAGGCATGCTGTCCCAGAAAGCCGGGGACAGGGACGAGTCCCTTGTGGAATATGTGACAGACTATCTTCTGGACACGGGGGCGCTTACAAGGGAAGACCTTAAGACCTTCAGGCCGGGCGTCTGCAACCGCCTTGACCGGAATACCAGCGGCCTTGTGGTGGCGGGAAAATCCCTGGCAGGGCTCCAGATTATGGCTGAGGCTTTCCGGGACAGAAGCATCCATAAGTATTATTACTGTTTGGTCAGCGGAGAAATCCGGGATACCCGGACTATCGAAGGGTTTCTTGAAAAGGATCCAAAAACCAATCAGGTGAAGATTTACCAAAAAGGACAAAAGGGGGCTGTAAACATTGCCACAAAATACAGCCCTGTCTTTTATCTCTCCCCCCGGGAAACAGGGGGAGAAGGGTATACATGTTTGAAGGTTCAGCTGATCACGGGGCGCACCCATCAGATCCGGGCGCATCTGGCATCTGTAGGCCACCCTTTGGTGGGTGATCAAAAATACGGGGATCCGAAGGTGAACGGGGAGGCAAGAAGGCGGTACAGCATCTGCCGCCAGATGCTCCACGCCTTTCAGACAGAGTTTCCGAAACTCAGGGAACCGCTTTCTGATTTATCGGAAAAGACATTCCGCGCTCCCCTTCCCGAGGATTTTAAAGCGGTTCTTGGTACAGACAGGTCAAAACTTCTGGAGGAAGACAAGATGCAAAAGATAGCCGTTTTTGTAAATCAGAGGCTTTTTTAAGTCAAAGTCAGGAGACGGACAGACGAACAGGTTAGCAGGTCAGCAGGTCAGCTGAATACCAGATCGGCGGCAAGCTTCTGCAGCTTTAAAGCCACCTCTGCGTCCAGATCAGCGATGTAGGGGCAGTCCACCGGGGATTCCTGGAAGATTACGCTGTAAAGGATGCATGCGGTCAGATAGCTCCCTGCAGGGGAGGGATGATACCCGTCCTTATCCCACAGTTCGATGTCAGGGTGTTCTTGTGCGCTGCGCATAAATCCCACGCCGGCAGGAATCATCAGTGCATCCAGCTCTTTGGCAATGGCTGTGTAGGTGGATGCCAGATCCGACTGGACGGTTTCACAGCTTCGTTTTTTTAGTCCTGCCCTCAAACCGTCTTTAGGCGCCCATGTCATGAGAAACGCGGACTGACCGCCGGAAGCGCGGATTTTTTCGTCCAGGATGCGGGAAGGGGGAAACATCTCTTCATCCGCAACGGAAGACAGGGCATTGGAGGTGTTCTCCTGAAGGATCACGAAATCCCAGTTCAGCTTGGACAGGGTCTTGTCTAAGAGAGCGCCGCCCTGATCGTCTGTGTCGGCGTACTGTTTTAATGTGTAGTAGCCTGAGGACAGTTCCCGCACATCGCTTTTGTGGCCCTGAGAGTTTATGATATTGACAAACATTTCCGAGAGACGATTGTAGAAAGTGTGGCTGTTTCCCACGAACAGGATTCTGGGGCAGATTCCCGCAGCCGGATCCGGCACTTTAAGCTCCATCTTTGCCTGAAAATCTACCGGTTCAACAGCGCTTTTTGCTGAACAGCCTATAAATGCTGCGGTGGCAGCGGCAGCAATCAGAAAAGACAGGATAACTTTTTTCTTTTTTTTCATGGTTATAATCCACCTTTCTGCGAAAGGCACCAATGGGGTTATGAAACTCATTTGTGGCTTTCACTCTTCAAATTTTCCTGATATATTATCGTT
>JAAWLV010000014.1 GCA_022798105.1 Hungatella sp. | reverse complement strand
TTACATAATATTTCCTCTTATGGTAAACACAGCAGTTTTCACAAAAATTATGTTCGGTTTCCTCCTTGTCCACATTTTCCACAGGATTAAATCCACATATTTGTTCAAAAGTTATCCACATTAAAAATCCCCATTTCATTGGAAAAAGCAGTTATACACAGAGTTATCCACATTATCCACAGAATTTTCCACCTGTTTTTGAACCGTTACCCTGCCATGTTTCCGTTAATTCTTTTTGTTCACAACTCATAAATCGACATGAACCGACATCATTTTTTGTGCCAAAAGTCGGTGGATTTTAGAAAAAATTGCGCTCAATTGTCAAAATATTCTTCTTTATTTCGTTGAATATTTTGACTATCTGTGCTATACTTAAACCATCTCAAAAGAAGGAGTTGATTATATGCGTTACACCATCACAGGAAGAAATATCGATGTGACTCAGGGACTTAGGGAAGCTGTCGAGGACAAGCTGGGCAAACTGGAAAAGTATTTCACCCCTGACACGGAGGCAGTTGTAACTTTGAGCGTTCAGAGAGAGCTGCAGAAAATTGAGGTAACCATCCCCGTCAAAGGCAGCATCATCCGTGCGGAAGAATCCAGCACGGATATGTATGTGTCCATTGATTTGGTGGAAGAGATCATAGAGCGTCAGATTAAAAAATACCGCAAGAAACTGATTGACAAGAAACAGTCCGCCCAGGCCTTCTCCGCGTTGTTTATGGAGGAGGAAGAGGATGTTCACGATGAGGAGATCCGCATTGAGAAGACAAAACACTTTGACATGAAGCCCATGTATCCTGAGGATGCCTGCCTGGAGATGGAGCTTCTGGGACACAATTTCTATATGTTCCTGAATGCGGAGACAGACCAGATCAGTGTGGTTTATAAAAGAAAAGCCAACTCCTACGGACTCATTGAGCCGGAGGCCTAAAACCGCCTTCACCATCTTATCTGCACAAAAGCCGGCGAAAATTCGCCGGCTTTGCCTGTTATTGTCCCAACAGATACCGTTCCGCGCTGGTAACTGCATTGGCGCCGTCAGCGGCAGCCGTCACAATCTGCCGCAGCTGTTTTGTCCGCACATCCCCCGCCGCAAAGATTCCGGCAGCAGATGTCCTTGTGTCCTCTCCCGCCTTAATATATCCCTTTTCCATCTCCACCAGCCCCTGAAAGCTCTGGCTGTTGGGAACGATTCCCACGGCAATAAACACGCCCTGCACCGGCAGTTCCGATTCCTTAAGCGTCTTTTTATTTTTAATCCTGAGGCGCTCCACCCTGCCTTCCCCTGCAATCTCCTCCACTACGGTATCCCACAAAATCTCGATGTTATCCTGCTTAAATACATTCTCCTGCAGACTCTTTGCCCCTCGCAGCGCATCCCTGCGGTGAATCAGATACACCTTTTCGCAAATCCTTGCCAGGAAAATGGCGTCCTCCAGGGCCACGTCCCCGCCGCCCACCACGGCCACGGTCTTGTTCTTGAAAAAAGCCCCGTCGCAGGTAGCGCAGTAAGACACGCCCATGCCTGTAAACTCTGCCTCCCCGGGTACTCCCAGGTTCTGGTGGCGGGCTCCTGTGGCGATAAGTAAGGTTTTGGCTTCGTATGTCCCGTTTTCACAGACTACAGATTTTACATCCGTCCCCCAGGGCGTCAATTCTGCCGCATGCAGAAACTCTTCCTTCCCTGGCCTGTCACCGCATTTTTGACTCCCTGTTTCCACCCTCTTTACTTCATCTGTCACAAACTGCACTCCCAGCTTATCTGCGTGCTCCCTCAGCTTCATTCCCAGTTCAAATCCGTTAATTCCCGGAAGCCCCGGGTAATTGTCCACCTCGTAGGTGGTCAGCACCTGCCCCCCGCTTACCATATCCCTTTCAATCACAAGCGCATCCAGCCTGGCCCTCTGGGCATAGATTGCCGCCGACAGCCCGGCCGGCCCGGAACCTACGATAATCATGTCGTACAACTTATCCATACATCTCACCTCGTTTTTCATATTTCCTTCATCATTGCCTCAAATCTACTCCCTATTCTACCACATTGCTCATTTACATACAAACACTATCATTACCAAACAGGGGACTTTCCTGCCAGCCCAAAACGTGGTATACTTTTTATTATAATCCGGCAATCTTATTTTATTAAAAAAGGGGTGATTTTATGGCCAGAAAAACAGTTCTGGTAACCGGCGCTTCCCGTGGTATCGGAAAGGCCGTCGCCGTAAAGTTCGCAAAGAAAAATTACAATGTAGTCATTAACTGCATCCACAGCGAAGATCGCCTGCTGCAGGCCAAAAAAGAAATCGAGTCCTACCAGGTTTCCTGCCTGGCATTTATGGGGGATATGGGCGATATGTCCCAGTGCGAAAAGCTCTTTAAACAGATAAAAAAACAATTCGGAACCCTGGATGTGCTGGTGAATAATGCGGGTATCTCCTACATCGGCCTTTTGCAGGACATGAAATCCGAGGACTGGGAGCGGATTATCCGCACGAATCTGACCTCCGTCTTCAATCTGAGCAGGCTGGCCATTCCCTGCATGGTATCGCAAAAATACGGCAAAATCATCAACATCTCCTCTGTGTGGGGCAATGTGGGGGCTGCCTGCGAGGTAGCCTACTCCGCAACCAAGGGCGGAATCAATGCCTTCACCAAAGCCCTGGCCAAGGAACTGGCCCCCAGCAACATCCAGGTCAACGCCGTGGCCTGCGGGGCAATTGACACGGAGATGAACCAGTTTCTGGAGGAAGACGAACTCATCGGACTGGTGGAGGAAATTCCCGCAGGGCGGCTGGGCAGAGCGGAGGAAGTGGCTGATTTGGTGTACCACCTTGGATATAAAAATTCCTATCTGACCGGGCAGGTCATAGGTTTGGACGGAGGATGGATTTGATATGCCTACTACATACGCACATTACCGCTTCGGCAGAGATGTCTATAAACGGCTTCCCGGTCAGGTCCGGGACATCATACAGTCCCACGGCGGACTCTACAACATCGGCCTCCACGGACCGGATCTTCTCTTCTACTACAAGGTATACAAAAAAAATCCGGTAAGCCAGACCGGATTTGCCATGCACGACCAGCCGGCCATGGATTTTTTTGACCGCGCGGCTCAAATTATGAAAAAAAGGTACAGAAAGCATCCGCCAAAAACCGGCTTTTCCTTCCTGACCGCATCAAAGTACGCCTACCTTTTCGGTTTCCTCTGCCATTTTGCCCTGGACAGCAACTGTCATCCTTATGTGGAGCGCATGGTCCGGGAAACCGGGATTACCCACAGCGAGATAGAAGCCGAGCTGGATCGGGCGCTGATGATGAAAGACGGCCTTGACCCTATGGTCTGCCGTCCCACTGCCCATCTGCGGCCCAGGGCATTTTACGGCAGTATCATCGCCAGGTTTTTCCCCGGCATCTCTCCGGGACAGGTTGTGACCTCCATCCGTTCCATGAGATTCTGCTGTAATCTGCTGGCGCCCTCGGGACGCAGGCTGCGCTCTGTGATCCTGCGCCTTTTAAAAGGCACGCCTCTTCCTGTTACGATACAGGAGATGATTATTAAAAATCATCCGAATCCGGACTGCATCCCCATTGTCACCGAACTGGAACACCGGTACAAAAAAGCCGTTGGGGATGCCTCCCAACTGATTGTAAATTTCATGAATCATGTTGAAAACCAGGAACCTTTAGACAGGCGTCTGGAACATACATTTGGGGAGCATTAGCTCCCCTTTTCATCTCTAAAAGCTCCGGATCTTATCTCCATCATTTTCCGCCGTGTTCTCGATGGCCTTTATCACCACATAATATCCCGCCGTATCATTGACCTTTACATATACCCTGTCCCCTACCTTACGCCGGAAAATAGCTTTTCCAAGGGGAGACTCCGTGCTGATCATATTTCTCAGGGAACTCCCTCTTATGGACGTCACCAGGCGGTAAGTCTCCACCTCGTCGTCGTCCTCCATATAGAGCTCCACTGTATTGTTAATCCCCACCTCGTCCTCCTTTGACTCATCAGACACAATCTGAGCGTTTTTCAGCATTCTCTCCAGATAGCGGATCCGGCTCTCATTTTGATTCTTCTCTTTTTTAGCCGCATAGTACTCAAAATTTTCGCTTAAATCTCCCTGGGCCCTGGCTTCCTTCACCGCTTCGATGGCCTCCTTGCGCACCACAAGCTTGCGGTGGTCAATCTCTTTTTGAATTTTCTCCACATCGCTTTTTGTCAGCTTCTCACCCAAAACTCACTCCTCCTTCTGCGTTCGGCGGCCGTTATGCTTCTTTCCAAGCCTTATTCCTTCCAGGTACTCTGCCACCTCTTCCCCTGCATGCCCTAAAAGATAGTTCTTCCCTTTCCCTGCTCGCTGGCGCAAAGGTTCCAGATGCTCTGCCTCAATCTGGCGGTTTACGTAGATAATCTCCTCCCTCAAATCCTGAGCGGACAAAAGACGGCAGCCCTCACCCCTAATAATCAGCTGTTCCAGCCCGTCGGAAGTGGCCACGGTTACCTGATGATCTTTTCCCATCTTATACGCCAGCTTTTCAATGTACTGATCCGCCGCCTCAGCCTCTTTTGTGTAAACCACATGGATATTGTTGTACCGGATTGCCTGACCGATGCCGCCCTCCACTTTGTAGGCGTCAAACACCAGAATCAGGATACATTTTTTGTATCCCTGATAATTGCAGAGAATATCCATCAGCTTGTTCCTGGCCCCGTCAATGGTGACCTTGGCTAACTCCCTCAGTTCCTCCCAGGCAAAAATAATATTGTAGCCGTCTACCAGAAGATATTCCTCAGCCTTTGGCCCCTGCCTGCTGCTTCTTGCAGGGGAAGACTCCTGAAAGCTGACCGTCTTAGGCCCTTTCTGTCCGTACTTCTCCCTCTTGGAAATCCCGTAGGTCCGGGCAAATATCTCCTCCAGTTCTTTGTCATCCGCATAAAAATTACCGCTGCCGGTTCCGGGCACTGTCCCGGCCCTTTTGGCAGCCTGATTCTGCCTTTCCTTTCGCAGCTTAACCTCCACCGGGCTTTCCACGTGCATGTACTCTTTCACCTGATGCCAGGGCACATTAAAACCGGCCCCGTGGGCGCAGAATACAGAATCGGCCGGATTTTCCCCGTCCCCCTGGGGATCATATCCGAAAGCTGCCACTACCTCTTCCTCATTGCCGCACGGTTCGTAGCCGGACACCCGGCAGGACAGCTGTCCCCGGCCTTTAGTGTAGGACACCACCTCCATCTGATAGTCCCTCATGGATGCCACAGGTCCGCTGCCGCAAATAACGGTTCTGTCCTCCTCCTGAACCGGCGGTTCAAATCTTCCCCCCATCCTGTCGATATCAGCCAGCGCCCGCCCCGTATACTCTGTGGGAATCTCCAGCCTGAACTCATAGTAAGGCTCCAGAAGGCGGCATCTGCCCTCCATCAGCCCCTGCCGCACCGCCCGGTATGTGGCCTGCCTGAAGTCTCCGCCTTCTGTATGCTTCAAATGGGCTCTCCCCGCAATCAGGGTAATCTTCATGTCCGTCAGCTCCGCCCCTGTCAGCACGCCTCTGTGTCTTTTTTCCTCCAAATGAGTCAGGATCAGCCGCTGCCAGCTGCCGTCCAGAACATCCTGACTGCATCTGGTGTCAAACTTCAGTCCGCTGCCCCGTTCTCCCGGCTCCATCAGAAGGTGCACCTCCGCATAGTGGCGGAGCGGTTCAAAATGCCCCACGCCCTCTACTGCCTCTGTGATGGTCTCCCTGTACACAATACTGCCGGCGCCGAACTCCACATCCACACCGAACCGCTGCATAATAAGGCTTTTTAAGATCTCTATCTGTACCTGGCCCATAACCTGAACCTGTATCTCCCCCAGCGCCTCATTCCAGGCAATGTGAAGCTGAGGTTCCTCCTCCTCCAGGATCTGCAGTTTCAAAAGCATGCCGTGGACATCGCAGCCCTGGGGAAGTATCACCTGATAGGTCAGTACCGGCTCCAAAAAGGGGGCTTTCAGGCTCTTCTCCGCTCCAAGGGCCTGTCCCGGAAACGTCTCCCCGGGCCCTGTGACAGCACACACCATTCCCGCCTCCGCCTCCAGAACTGTCTCGTATCTGGCCCCGGAATAAATGCGGATCTGGTTCACTTTCTCCCCGGCGCTTTCGCCTCCCAAGACCAGTTCTTCCTTCACCTTCAGGCTGCCGCCGGTTACCTTTAAGTGGGTCATGCGGTTCCCCTGTTCGTCTCTGGAGATCTTGTAAACCCTGGCCGCAAACTCCCTGCCGTACCGGGGCGCTTCCCCGTAAGCGGATAAGCCTTTAAGAAGCTCATCCACGCCGGTTCCCTTGAGGGCCGATCCGAAATAACACGGAAATGCTTTCCGCTGCCTGATAAGCCCGGATATGTTTTTATCCTGAAGTTTTCCGGTTTCAAGATAGGCTTCCAGAGCCTCCTCGTCGCACATGGCAAGGTTTTCGTCCCTGTCCGCCCTGTGGCTGCCAAAATCCACACAATTTTCATGGAGCCGCTTTTTTAGCTCCTCCAAAAGCTTCCCTCTGTCTGTACCGCTCTGATCCATCTTATTGACAAACAAAAACACAGGAACTTTATACCGTCCGAGAAGCCGCCACAAAGTCTCCGTATGTCCCTGAACCCCGTCTGCCCCGCTGATAACCAGTACGGCATAGTCCAGAACCTGTAAAACCCGCTCCGTCTCAGGCGAAAAATCCACATGGCCCGGAGTGTCCAAAAGGGTTACCTCTTTTTCTCCCAGCCGGAAAACTGCCTGTTTCGAGAAAATAGTAATCCCTCTGGCCCTCTCCAGCTCATAATTATCCAGAAAAGCATCCCGCTTATCCACCCGTCCGGGCTGGCGGATAACCCCTGCCTCAAACAGGATTCCCTCGGACAATGTGGTTTTCCCGGCATCTACATGGGCCAGTATCCCTATAACCAACCGTTCTTTCATACGTTTTCTGCTGCCTTCCATCTTCCGGCAGACGCCTACAAAAGAAGCTTTCTTAACTCTTCGCCCCCAAGAGCACTTAAATAAGCCGGAGCAATATCAAAGACGGTTTTGCATCCCGTCTGCCCCTCTTTATACAGGCGGTACACGGCTCTGGCGTAAGCCGCAATGACAGAAGCCGTAAACTCCGGATTAGAATCCAGCTTTAAGCTGTACTCCACCACATGGCTGTTCTCATCTTCCCATCCGGTACTCCCCGTGCGGATCACAAAACCGCCATGAGGAATCCCCCTATGATCCCGCTCCAGCTCCTCCTGGCTGATAAAATGGACCGTAGTATCGTAATCCGCAAAATAATTGGGCATATTCACAATCTCTCTCTCGATCTCCGCAAGATCCGCCCCCTGCTCAGCCACCACAAAACACTCCCTGGTGTGCTTCTGTCTCACGGACAGATCCGGGTTGCCGCCTTCTCTCACAGCATCCAGCGCCGCCTCCACAGGAATGGTATACTGCCTTGCATCCTTTACCCCGTTAATCCTGCGGACAGCGTCTGAGTGTCCCTGGCTCACACCCTTTCCCCAGAACGTATAGTCGCGGCCGCCCGGCAATATGGCGTTGGCATAGAGGCGGTTTAAAGAAAACATCCCCGGATCCCATCCCGCAGAAATCAGCCCCGCATGGCCGCTTTCCCTGGCAGCCTTATCCACCGCCTCAAAGTGTTCCGGTATCCTGGCATGGGTGTCAAAACTGTCCACCACATTAAACAGCCGGGCAAACTCGGGAGTCTGAACCGGAAGATCCGTGGCGCTTCCGCCGCACAGGATCATCACATCAATTCTATCCCGCATAGAAGGTGCTTCCTCCACCGGATAAACCAGAACGCCCTGGGTCAAAACTTTAACCTCTGCCGGGTTCCTCCTGGTAAAAACCGCCTCCATTTTCATGTCAGGATTGTGTTTGACAGCACACTCCACCCCTCTTCCCAAATTGCCGTACCCAAGAATCCCTATTCTGATTGTCATATGATGCATCTCCTTTTTATTTAAAATTCTGCTTTTGCCCATTTAAAATCACAGGCAGCAGGGCATACGCTTTGTTCCCATAACGGTACTGACCCATAGCTAATCAGCAGAGTGATTCGCCATGGTGTGAGCAGTACCCCTGTCCAGGGTTATATAAAAATATAGTATATGTCACCGTCAATTGTAAAGAACTTTTCCTATAATTTTTGTGGTTTTACGCCTTGACACCCGAAAACTTTTATGCTAGATTATAGAAACAACAGAAAAACCTGTGAGGGAGTAGTAAGCACATTCCGGTTGAATGTGTGGCAAGTCAACAACCCCGGCCTTACGGTCTGGCTTGTCTTAAATAACGAGACTCATGTATAGCCGCTGCGGTTATACATCGGTCTTATTTTTTGACCTTTGGATAGACGCATAGGCTGTCCGGGGTCTTTTCTTTTGAAACTATCATACGAAAGGACGAGTGAATCATGAACCTTCCAATTATTTTACTGCTGCTTCTTTTGGGTATCTTTCTCATTGTAAAAGGCGGAGATCTCTTTGTGGAAGCCGCCTCCTGGATTGCCACAGTCAGCGGCATTCCCAAGCTTATTATCGGAGCTACCATCGTCAGTCTGGCCACCACTATGCCCGAGATGCTGGTTTCCATGATGGCCGCCCTGCAGGGCAAAGTCGACATGTCCATCGGCAACGCCGTAGGCAGTGTTACCGCCAATATCGGCCTTATTATGGCCATCTCTTTGTTCTTTATGCCCGGCCCCATCAGCCGGATGGATTATCTCCCCAAAGCCGTACTGATGATGAGCGCAGCGTTTATTGTGGTCATCGGCGGATTGAAAGGTCAGGTATCTGTAGCCCTGTCGGCTGTACTTCTCATTATTTTCATTATCTTCATATTTGAAAATATCAATTCCGCCAAGCACACCATGACCGCACAAAGCGTGGCGAAAGGTCCCGGGCGGATACGCCCCGCCAAAAAGGAAATAACTGTAAATGTGGCGAAATTTTTCTTCGGAGCTGTGGGAATCGTGGCGGGAGCCGACCTTCTGGTAGATAACGGAAGTGAGCTGGCCCGGATTATGGGCGTGTCGGAGCGGATCATCGGCGTCACGATCGTAGCCGTCGGAACATCCCTTCCGGAGCTGGTAACTACGATTACAGCCGTGGCAAAAAAACAGGCTTCCCTGTCTGTCGGCAATATTCTGGGCGCCAACATCCTGGATCTCTCCCTGATTATGCCTATGTGTGCACTGGTATCCGGCAAGTCCCTTCCCATCTCACAGGCCTCCTCTATGGTAGATTTGCCCGCATGCTTTTTGGTTGGAGCCATTGCCATCATTCCTGCAATGATTTCCTCAAAATTCAGCAGGTGGCAGGGAATTTTGCTTTTGGCAGTATATATCGGCTATGTATTTATAACCTGCTTCTGTATGGGAATCTGACAGGAAATCCATATCTGTAAAAACAGGAGATGTCCGCAGCACTGCGGACATCTCTTGTTTTTATTCTTCCAGCCGCTCCCTGCAGATTTCTATCACCCGCATCATAGCTGTTCTGCCCGGTCCCCCAAGGGTAACCCTTTTTTCCACACAAGTTTTCATGCTGATTGCCTCGTACACATCTTCCTCAAATACCGGGCTTATAGCCTTAAACTCCTCAATGGTCATATCCTCCAGAGCCATATCCCTTTCAAGACAGTACAGCACCAGCTGTCCTACAATTCCATGGGCATCCCTAAACGGAACCCCGCGGTTCACCAGATAATCCGCTGCGTCCGTGGCATTGGTAAAACCGTTTTTGGCGCTGGCTTCCATTACATCCTTCCGGAAAATCATGGTGGCAATCATGCCCGTAAACAGCGCCAGACAGCCCTTTACCGTGTCTATGGCATCAAAGGTCAGTTCCTTATCCTCCTGCATATCCTTATCATAGGCCAGAGGAATGCCTTTCATGGTGGTAAGCAGAGACACCAGCGCCCCGTAAACCCGCCCTGTCTTGCCCCTCACCAGCTCCGCAATATCCGGATTCTTTTTTTGGGGCATAATGCTGCTTCCCGTGCTGTAGGCATCGTCCAGCTCCACAAACCGGTACTCATTGCTGTTCCAGATAATAATTTCTTCGCTGAAACGGCTTAAATGCATGGCGATCAGGGACAATGCACTTAAAAGTTCTATCACATAATCCCTGTCCGAGACAGAATCCATACTGTTAAGAGTGGGCCCCTCAAACCCCAGAAGCCCGGCTGTGTACTCTCTGTCCAAAGGATATGTGGTTCCGGCCAGAGCTCCTGAACCCAGCGGGCAGTAATTCATCCTTTTCCGGATGTCTTCCAGCCTGGTCCTGTCCCTGTAAAACATCTCAAAATATGCGCCCATGTGGTGTGCCAGCGTCACAGGCTGTGCTTTCTGCAGATGGGTAAAGCCCGGCATAAATGTATCCAGGTTTGCCTCCATAAGCTTTAGAATCTCCTCCATAAGCCCTTTTACCAGCTTATCAATCTCTCCAATCTCATCACGGCAGTACAGCTTCATATCCAGCGCCACCTGGTCATTGCGGCTCCGGCCTGTGTGAAGACGCTTTCCCGCCTCCCCCACACGCTGGATGAGATTTGCCTCCACAAATGAATGGATATCTTCATGCTCATCGGTAAATACAAGGCTGCCGGCTTCCAAATCCTGCAAAATCCCCTTTAAACCGGCTATGATCGCCTCCCTGTCCTCCTCTGACACAATCCCCTGCCTTGCCAGCATGGTCACATGGGCTATACTTCCCTCTATGTCATGACGGTAAAGTTTCCTGTCAAATGACAAAGACTCATTAAAGTTGTGCACCAGCTGATTTTCCTCTTTTGTAAAACGTCCGCCCCAAAGCTTCATAAATTTATTCTCCTCTCTCTGCTTTCTCCGTTTTTCCAATCTGCCTGCCTGTTTCTTCGGCCTCCTCAAAACTTTCTGTTTCCGTCTTTTTTCTCGGCCTCCCCTTTCTTCCTGCCGCAAAGGCCATAAAAACCAAACAAAGAATGCTTGCCCCGCTGATTCCAAACCCCAGCTTAAGTCCCTCCGGTTCGTAAGTCAGGGAAATTGTATGCCTGCCCTCAGGCATCTCCACTGAAAGAAATGCGTCGAAAATTTTTCCTGTCTCCTGTTTTATTCCGTCTACGGCTACCTTCCAGCCTTTATCGTAAGGGATACTGGTAAACAGCACACCTGCCTGATCCGTCTCAATTTCTCCCTCCAGCCGGGTATCCACCCACCTGGTTATCTCGATGGGATAGCGGTTTAAAATTCCATAAACGGATTCAAGCCCCTCATTGGAAAACCGGTAGGCCCTGGCGCCAAGGCTTTCCTCCCCCTCTTCATTGGTGATGGAAATCTCCCAATCCGCCTCACAGATTCCAAGCTCCAGAAGAAACCCCCTGTTTACATTTTTAAAGGTCCGGGTATCCTCCCCAATCTTTACCTTTACTTCCTTTACCTTTTTATTGGTGATATATACGTAGTAATCTCCCCGCTCTGTGGGCGTAAAACGGAAGGAAGTCCCGTTATTTTCCCCTCCCGCATCGAGAAGCACCCGTTCTGCCCCGATAACATCGCACAGGTTATTCTGTACCTCCGCCGGATTGCCAAGATCTCTCTGCCAGTCCATCTCCAAATCCGATGATACGACAAAGCCCACAGGAAGAGTGGCCAGCCGGCGGTACAGCCATGTATCCCCTTTTTCATCAACCAGCTCCAACATCTTTTCATCTTCCTGTTCCGAAGAATAAAGGCCGTATTTTACGGAAAAAAGGGAATCAACCAGGGGGGTGCTGCCTGTAATGCTGTAGGCATTGGTATTGCCCTCGCATCCGATATCCTTAAAAAATTCCGTCAAGTCCGCATTGGCCGTAGAAGAAAACAGCGATACCGATGGGAAATTCATCCACGCCCCGTCGTTTTTCGTCTTCCTGTCCACCTTTTCAATGCGGTAAAACGTGCTGCTGGGTACCAGTGATTCCACCAGCTCCCGCACATCTTTGTTATCCTTTACATAACTGGTCCTGCTTGTGGTTGTTATGCTGGTCACCGTGGTGTTTATCGCTGCCTCGACAGAAACCAGAAGCAGTGCCAGCACCGTAATACTCCCCAATCCCGCCTTTCTCTTCTTATAAAGATACAAAAGCCCCCCATACAGAGACAAAAACACCAGCGCCACATAATATGTGTAGAATTCGAAATGTTCCTGTTCCACCAGCTTTTCTGCCAAAATCACAAACATAACCGCTCCCCAGAAGGCATACACCACATGCTTCCACGGAATTCTTTTCAGGTTCATGTAGGCCCGGTAACATATTACCAGCATTAAAAAAATATAAATAAAGGACTGGCGGCAGGGAAGGCTGTTGGGGAAATGAAATCCATGCCACAAAAAGTTCAGGCCATTGACGGAAAAACTGGCAAAAAACAGAAGCAAAAGACCGCAGTACACAGCCTTCTCCTTCAGGCGGATATGTTTACAGCCCAGATACAGCAAAAAGAACATAAGCACCGCCACGCCGCAGTAAATGTTCGGCCAGTGATCCAAACCTATCTCCGTCTCCACATTCCCGATATGTCTTGCGAACATATCAAAAATAGAAAAATAGGAGCTTATGGTTTTCGGGAAGTCGGAATCTGCCGACGCGGTCATCCCCAGGCCATAGACTGCCGGAATCAGCACAGCCGCCGCCAAGCCTCCGGCCAGCAGCGAGTATATGGTAAACTGCACCATATTGGTGCGGTAATCCTTCGCCCGTTTCCCCTTTCCCGTCTCCAGGATAAGAAGAGCCCCGAAATAAATCACCATAAAAATACAAATCATGATGGAGATATAATAATTAGACAGAATACTGGCTCCCAGCGCCAGACAGTACAGTTCTCCCCGTTTCCCCTTCACCAGACGTTCAAGACCAAACATAATTACAGGAAACAGTATAATGCAGTCCAGCCACATAATATTCCAGCTGTAGGCCGCCATGTACCCTGACAGCGCATAAAATATCCCAAAAAACCCCACGCCGAAGCTGTCACTGCGGCAGTGTTTTTTCAGATACCAGGCAAAGGCCAGCCCTGAAAGCCCGGTTTTCAGCACAATCCCATAGGTCATAAATTCAATAACCAGGCCCTTGGGACATAAAAGCAGCAGCCAGTTAAAGGGGCTTGCCAGGTAATAGGCATAGAGGGCGGAAAAATTAACCCCCATGCCGATATCCCAGCTGTAAAGCAGGCTCCCTCCCTGGGTCAGCTTGTACTGAAACTCTGAAAAAAACGGCGCATATTGATGATACATATCGGTCCGGAGAAAACTCTCTTCCCCAAAGGGAAAGATCCCTCTCTGGATAAAAATGATAATCATAACTACCACAGGAACACAAAAAGCAGCCCACAGCCCGTCAGAGGGCCTTAAATACTCCTCCACGGCCGCTGCCGGCTTTCTAAACCAATCCCCCTTCTGTTTTCTCCTGCTTCTTTTTACTTCATCCTTCTCCATATCTGTTTCTCCCGTCCCCGGTCTTTTTAAAAATAAACAATTTGCTTGGAATATAATTAAGCACCATGGAAGCTCCCGACACGATCAGTTTTCCCAAAAACTCATTCCAGCAAAGCACTCCCACCATAAGGATCATACCAGCCATGGTAATCAGAAATGTCGCTATCCTGCAGGCCACAAAGGATGCAAACTCTTTCCACAATCGCCCCGGCTTCATCTCAAAGCTTTGAAACACAAAAAATTTGTTGCTCACAAAAGCAAACAGCACAGCCGCCACCCAGCTTACCGCCGTCGACACCTGATATTCCGCCCCCATATGCCACAAAATCCGGTGGGTAATCCAGTCTACCGCCGTGGTCAGAACTCCGCAGACAATGTACGCAGCACTTTCTTTATTAGCCAATTTGCTCCATAGGTTAGTCATGTCTTTACTCCCATATATAATACCCCAAAAGGCATTTTCTCCGTAATTATAATAACCATATAAAAATCCAAAGTCAAGCACTCTCACACCTGATTTTACAGACGCAAAAGAGCCGTGATCCCTCTTCGTTTCACAGCTCTCTCGCAGTCCGTGCCGTATATGAATTACTCAAATACAATGCATCCTACAACCATCTTCTGCAAATCACGGGCTTTCTCGATCTCCAGCTCCACATCGCTGTACAGAGATGTTTTGCACTCTTCCACCAGGATCACGCCGTCGCACTCCGGCAGTTTCTTCAGCCCTTCTGCATCCTTTAAAAGATTGCCTCCCAGTACTACCTTTATCCCCGGCAGCTTGGCAGTCAGCTCTGTCACAGCCTGGGTCAGCCGTTCCTCCTGTGCATTCCCTATTACCAGCAATGACTTTGCACCTTCTGTATAATTGCAGATATTGGCAGAAATCAACCCGTATTCATGATCCAGATCAGCCTGCCATGCCCGACCCTCCAGGCGGTTAAGCCACATGTCAATTCTGCCCACACTCTTATCACAGGACAAAGGAAGCCTGCCCAATATCTTCACTTTGAAACGGTACTTCAATTCTTTGGCTGAATAAACCTTATCGCTCATAACAAAACCGATGCAGACAAAGAATACAACCATAAACGCCCCTAATACACCGCCTACAACGCCGTACTTCACACCTGCCTTAATAAAACTGCTGCTTGCAGGTTCAGGCATCTTCATGCCTTTTAATTCTTCGTTTTTTGCATCCAGGCTTGCTTTCAATGTAGTGAGCCGCTCGCTTTCTGCCGTCTGCCGCTCTGCCAGCGACAAATCTATCTGAGAACTTACGCTGCTGGTAAATTCGGTTACGCTGTGACGTCCTATGCCGGAACTGATCTGTGCCTGGAACTGCTTTACTCCCTTTAAAATCTCCTCCATCAGTTCACTGGCGCTCTGTTCCGTCTCATGTCTCACTTCAATCGTCAGCAAATTGTCCTGTCTGCTGGAAAAAGTAAGCCCGGTCCCCCAGCTCTGTATCCCGCTGAAATCATCCAGCCTTACAGATACTTTTATCAGCTCCTGAAGGTATCTCTGCTCGACCCCTGTGTTAGCCGCAATCCTGTCCAAAAGCTCCCCGCTGGTCAGGCCTGACTGATACGCCCTCATAATCGTCGCCGTAAGAGCGGCATTCCTGTACTCCTCGCCCTCCTCGTAGTCAGGATTTACAAAAAGCTCAGCCTTTGCGGTCCAAACATCGTAAGGGCTTATATTCATTAAAACAGACCCTTCCACATATTTTTGCTGATTCTCAATATCGCTGGTCAGATTATCGATCTCCCGGTTGCAGATCGCAAGGCTCTCGTTGTATTCCTTCACAGCCTTTGCATAAGCTTCTTCTGCTTCCGGATTATTGCTCTGGCTTCTGTAGCCGGATACTGCCTTATAGCCTCCCAAAATCAATGCAAATACGATAGCCACGGCCAAAATCAATTTCCACCTGTGAAGGACTGCAAACATCAGCTCTTTTAAGTCTATCTCCCGTTCGTATGCATTATCGTAATCCATGGTTCTCTCTCCTCCGTTTTTCTTATGCGGCTTTCCGTTCCATTAAAATCTGTCCCATATCCCAGTCAATCTCTTTTGTCCCGTGACAGCGGCGGCAGACAGCCGTGGTTGTTATTATACCACAAATTTTTTTATAGTGTATAACTTTTATATTATTTTTTTCTCTATTTTCTTTATTTTCTTTGCCGGATGCCCCGCGAAACACTCACAGAGCATCCGATTTGGTTCCGTTTGCCTCAAACCATACGGTTCATGTACGATTTCTTCTGTTCCATATTGCTGTGCACATAGATATCCATCGTGATTTTTACAGACGAATGACCTAAAATTTCAGAGAGAGCCTTGCTGTCAAACCCGTTTTCTATCCACCTGGACGCAAACGAATGGCGCAGTGCGTGAATATTAATATCCGGAATGCTGCGCCGTCTCAAAAGATTTTTAAATCTCCTCTGAACTCCGCGGGGTTCCATACACTTGACGGTCCCTGTGAGAATATAGCAGGCATCATCTCTCTTATATCTCAGCATTTTTAAAATAAGAAAATCCGGAAGCGGTATCTCCCGGATTGAAGTCCCCGTTTTTGGGGTTCCTATATATACAACTGTCTTTGATAAATCCTCAGCAGCGCCTGAATCTTTCCGGACTCCCCTTTTTCCGCCGCTCTCCGGGTTCCGGATTCGGGACACGGTGCGGTTGATCTGCATGGTTCCGCCGCTCCAGTTTACATCCCTCCACTGGAGGCCGCACAATTCTCCCACCCGTATGCCTGTACAGATAGAAATCAGCAGCCCCAGCTCAAACACTTTGTCAGACTCCTCCAAATACCGCAACAGACGCTCCGAATCATCATGCTCAAACATCTTTGTATGAGGCCTTTTTAATTTAGGAATATAATACCGCAGTTTCTCTGCCGGCTCTATCCCATAATCCTCCCCCATCTGAAGGATCCCTTTCACCAAAAACACGATAAGCTTCATAGTATTCCAGGATAATTCCTGGTTTTGCTTTTCCTGCAAAAACTGTTCCAGCGCCCGGTTGTCCAGTTCAGCCACCCGGCAGCTGCCCAAATCCGGCAGGATGTGTTTTTCTATCATGGTAACATACACCCCATAGGTGGATGGTTTTACCTGATAGCGGACAGAATCTGCCCACTGGCTGCATAGTTCCGAAAGCTTTTTTTCTTTTGTCATGGTTCCTACTCCTTTGCTCTTTGATAGGCATATCATAACAAAGAGAGATGGACCATATCTGGACAATATTCGGTTATTTTTTCGCCTCTTTCCATATTTTTCTGTATTTTTTTAGATTTCTGGCCACATAAAACGAAAAGTAGTAAACAGATTGCATCAGCGGCAGCTTGATGTGACGGTATACTCTCCAGTGCATCAGCGCCGCTTTCCCCTTATTCCCGGACTTTGAGCCTGCACTGACCCGGTAGATTAAAAGAGGCCTGTTAAGCCCTCTTGCCGTTATCCCCTCATTTTTTAAAATCTTCAGCCATACTGCATAGTCCTCATGCATATTGCCCGCCGCCATGGGATACTTTACCATAAGCTCTTTTTCAATGAGAACCGATGAGCAGGAGATAACATTCTGTTTTAAAAGCTCCCGGAAAGTGACCTCCCCGGGAACCTCCATACAATAGCCAAGCCGTTTTCCGTCCTGATTCATAAAGGCAGAGCCTGTAAAGACAAATCGGGCTCCTGTCCCCTTTATAAGCTGTGCCTGTTCTTTCAGTTTATCCGCCTCCCATGCGTCGTCACTGTCCAAAAACGCGATCCACCGGCCTTTTGCCAGGGATACTCCCTGATTCCTCGTCTCCGACACTCCCAGGTTCCTGTCGTTTTCCACATACCGGATCCTTTTATCCGACTTTGCAGACTCCAGAATCCGCTGTTTCGTGTTGTCCGCCGACCTGTCATTAATCACCAAAAGCTCCCAGTCCTGAAACGTCTGCCGTATAACCGAATCAATGGCAGAGCCGACTGTTTTTTCCGCATTGTAAGCCGGCATCACAATACTGATCTCCACGTTTTTCGCCTCCTTCCCATCTTTGGCCACTCCTCCGTCTCTTTTTCAGACCCCTTCCGTACTCTCCGGTGTAAGCACAATCTTAACCGTCAGAAGCAGTAATTTCAGATCCAGCCACAGAGAATAATGTTCAATATAGTATAGATCCAACTTTAACTTATCGTAAGGAACCGTATTATATTTTCCGTATATCTGGGCATAGCCTGTCAGACCCGCCTTTACTTTCATCCGGTAAGAAAATTCCGGCAGATGTTCCCTGTATTGTTCTATAATTTCCGGCCGCTCCGGCCTGGGGCCCACAAAGGACATATCCCCTTGGATTACATTTAGAAGCTGAGGAAGTTCGTCAATCCTCACCTTCCGGATAAATGCCCCTATAGGCGTAATACGGCTGTCCCCTTTCTGTGCCAGACGGGCCACGCCGTCTTTTTCCGCATCCGCCCTCATGCTTCTGAATTTGTAAATGTAAAATTGCCCGCCGAACAGGCTGCACCTTACCTGTCTGTACAGGACCGGGCCTCCGTCATACAGTTTTATTAAAAGTGCTGTAACCGCCATAATCGGTGAGGCCGCCACCAGAAGCACCGACGCAACAGCTATATCTATAAGGCGTTTTATGGCCATCTGATCTATGGTCAGAGCGTTGCTGCGTATCAAAAACAGAGGGGTATCAAAAAAATGCATGATCTCCGAACCGGACAGCAGGATATCGGAAATACTGGGCATGGTATAGATCCGTATGCGGCGGCCGTAGCATTCTTTTAAAACATCATTCCTGATATAATTAGGCACGTCCCACAGCATAACCGTATCATACTCTGAAAGTCTCTCCCGAAGCTTATCCGGCTGAGTTTCCCCGTTATATCCTTCCATAATTAAAAATTTGTCTTTCCGCTCAGCAATCTTTCTCCTGGCCTCCTCCTCTTTCTCTCTTCCGTATATAAGGAGAATCCTGTGAGGCGGAAACAGTTTTGCATAAATTTTCATGGACACAAACATCCAGACCAGCATAAACACAATTCCTGCCGCTGTCGTAGCCGCAATGGGCAGAATCGGCAGAAAATGGTACGCAAGCAGCACTGCCTCCACATAGAAAACCCCGTTGGCGCAGATAATCGCCACAATCTGGGAAAGCAGTACATCAAACTTTTTTAAGTATCCTATCTTCAGCCCGCCGTATATGTGGGTGAAAAACATGAGCACCACAACATAGATCGCCATAATATACCAGTGCCCTTTTGTCCAGAACGGGATTCTGATGTAGGGATTGTAATACTGCTTCCAGGTTCCGGTCATCAGCATGGTCTGCACCAGGATGAGGATCCCTGAAACTGTCAGAGTGTATATCCGGCGTTTTATTTCCTGTATATTCAAATAGTCTCCTCTTTCTTTCATTTTTTGTAATTTATAAGGTTAAAATAGTATTTTCGGCAATATTGTACCGCAAAACCACTAAAAAATCAATTTATGCCTGACCTTTAAAACCACCGGCTCTATGTCCCGCCACATAATCCATATGCTTGCAATGATCGTGACAAAAACCAGGACAAGATTGTCCTCCTTCTGGCCTTTCCAAAATCCCAGCAGGACTACCCCGGCAAATGGCAGGAGATACTTAAACATCTTCCAGTCGGGATGATACTCGATTTCCCTGCCGATTATATACATACGTATTCCGTCGCTTACAACATAGCCTGCCAGCAGCGCAATATTCGCCGCCTCCGCGCCGATTTTTTCAATCAGCAGGTGCACAACAGCCATATTTACAATACTGGCCGCCAAAGTTGAGAGGAACACAACGTTATTTTTCTTGTATGTGCCGATAATATTGGCCAAAAATATAAACAGGATCCCTGCCAGAGTCGCCAGCATATTAACCGGGATCATGGGTTTTGCCGCCTCGTACCCCTCGTCCACCAGATAGGGAAACATCAGGTATATCACCGGAAGCATTACGAAAAATCCGCAGAAAAGGACTTTTATATAGACGCTGGTAGCATAGGAATAAAACCGTCCCGTATCTTTATCCTTCCCATACTTGCTGTAGGCCAGTTCCTGCCAGGCCATGGAAAAACAGGAGGATACAAGTATCAGGATTCCCCCGAATTTAGATGCCACCGCATAGTATCCGTTGGCAGTGCTGTCAATTTCCCTCTCTATTATAACCCGGTTATACCCGGTCAAAAGCCAGTAGCACAGGGAATTAATGCACAGAGGCAGCGAGAAGCGAAGGAGACGCTTCATGGTATCCTTATCCAAATACCGTTTTCGAAAATGGCGGATTACCTGAAGCTTCGTCTCCAAAATCACGCACTGGGCCAGGATCCCCGCCCCAAAAGATACATACAGCGCCTTATAGTCCCATCCCAACACTACCAGAAGAAGAATATTAAGCGCTGCGTTGCAGGTGGTGGAAACCAGCCCTGTAATTATAAACAATATATTTTTTCCATAAGCCCTGGCCAAATACCCATATAAATTCTGCAGGCACAAAAAGAAACCATAAGCCGTAACCCCCGGCAGGTATTCTATATTTTTCAGAAATCCAAACCCTGCCATCAGCAGCGTATAGAGCACAGCGGAGGTGGAAAATATCATAATACCGCAGTATACCACGCTAAATTGCCGCTCTTCTTCTTTATCTTCAAACATATATTTCATAATACCTGTCCAGATATCAAGAAAACAGACAGATGAAAACAAGGATGCATATGTGATGTTAACATCATACCGGCCATATTGGCTTGGCAAAAGGTATGCCGTATACAGGGGCAGGAGCAGAAACGATATTAATTTCGTCCCCACTGTTCCCAGAAAATAGATTCCGGTTGTCTTTATCAATCGTATTAATTCTTTCATATTTACATAATTCACCTCACTTTTCATAGATATTACCACATACCAATATACTCCACAACTGATTTTTTCTTACAAAATCGAAAATATGTTTGCTTTTTATTTGTAATTGTACTATAATATAAGCCGAAACAGCACCTGAAATCACCATTATGCGGAGAATCATCATGACATTGGATGTTTTACTGTCAGCCATGCATTTAGACGGCTATCACTATATTGATTCCTTAAATATAACAGGTAATTGCGTAATCATCAACCAGTGTAATCAGGAAAGCCAACAGGTTATCACGGATAATAACCGGCATATCACCTATATTGAAACCACACAGCGGGGATTAAGCAAAAGCCGTAATATGGCCATTGACCATTCTCAGGCTGATATCTGCATTTTCTGTGATAATGATGTGGAGTATTCGGAGAATTATGAACATTTAATTTTGGAAGAATACGACAAGCATCCTGAGTACGACATCATTGTCTTCCATGTGGAATCAGAAATTAATCCTGTTCCATGTTATCCGTCCCCCAGAAAAATCCATTATCTCACAAGCGGTAAAATTGTTTCTGTGGAAATTTCGTTTAAAAGAAAAAGCATTCAAAACATACGATTAAACGAACATATCGGCGCCGGAACCAAATATCACATGGGGGAAGAAAATGCATTTCTTTATGAATGCCTGAGGCAGGGATTGAAAATATACTATGTTCCGCAGAAAATCGCCCGGCTCCGCCACGAACCCTCTACATGGTACAGCGGTTTTAACAAAGACTTTTTTATTGCCAGGGGGGCCAGTTTTCACGCTATGACCTCCCGTTATTCCATGTTTTTAGCAGCCCAGTATGCCGTTCGAAAATATAAATTATACAGAAAACAGGTTTCCTTTTTTCAGGCCATCCGATACATGCTTGAAGGCAGAAAGTCATATATGGCAGAGGTCACAGACACAACAAACTATGTTTAGGAGGTTTTCTTTATGACTTGGAAAAAAATACACCAATTGATTGACTGGTGTGTGATTATGATATTTCTTTTTTTTATTGTTACAACTATGCTTACTCCTTCTCTTTGGGAAAAATTTACTTATATAGCTCCCCCTTTTATCTTTCTTGCACTATGCGTTTTATTTTTGAACCATATTTCTATCAAAAGCTGCTTTCAAAAAAAGGAAGCTGAGTTCTTTCTTATGTGTGCCGGAATTTTTCTCAGCGGGATCAATATAATTCTTATCAAGTCAAATATTGGTGCTTTTTTTACGATCGCCGACTTTATTCTCATACTTTATCTGGCCGATAAAGTGCATTTTAATAAAATCCAATTAGGGGCTATTGGACTTACCTCATTTGCCGTTTTATATTACTGGTTATTCATCAACAAAGAAGTATATGGAAATATTGTTTCAAACCCTAATGGTGCTTCTCTCATAATATTTACAAACTTCTGCGTTTTTATATGTTGTCTTGTATATTTTTTACACGCTTACAAAATACCTGGATGGGTTTTTCCCGTTGCCGCTCTTTTGATTTTGTATATTGTAACAAAACGGATATTGTCTCTTCATTGCCGCGGAGTTTTGCTTGCAATTGCCGCATGGGCAGGAACATACTATGTTCTGCCTAAAAAAAAATATACGATTCCTTTTGTAATAGGAGCCAGCCTCCTGATGCCTGTTGTATATGTACTGTTATGGAAGAGCGGTGCTGTGGACGGTATCCTGGTTTTTGGAAAAAAGATTGCCAGCGGCAGAGATACCATTTGGTATAATTTTTTTAATGTGTTTATCCAGCATCCGATTACCGGAATCGGATCCAATTTTGATGTAATGCTTCCGGATTTATATTTAAAAGAAGTTCACCATGCACTTTTAGATTTGCTGTTTGTTCACGGCACCCCCGTCTTTTTAATTGTTCTCTATTTAATGTACAAACGGATAGCCCAGGTATTTGCCTCCTCCTCTGTTCCTTTAAGAGCAATATGCATAGCTTCTATTTATGGGCTGCTTACTTCTGGTTCGTTTGAAAATCATTATATAGTTTCTCCCTATAACGTACTATTGCTCACTATTTTTATAATTTCTTATGCTGCTCCGGCAGAAATGCCGCTGAAAGAAGAATAACTCTTATTTTTAGAGGGGCCTCATCAGCCCCTCAGATCGTGTAAAAACTCTTTATATCCGAAACCAATCTGCTCTTTGCCCGGCATTACTTCTCCTGGAATTTTACTACAACCATCCCATTCAAAATATCAACCGATCCATAATCGGGATAAGAAGGCATCTTCTTAAACTCTTCCATTGCCTCAATAGAAGATGTATCGCTTACATAATCAGGCGCAAAGCCGCAGCAATACTTTAGCAGACCTTTATTTGAATATAACTGATAGTATGACATACAGTCAAGGCCTGCCATACTCTCAAACTTAGAGTACTGAACAAACATGGGAAATGTTTTATCCTCTGCCTCCCCGATAAACGCCACAGGCATGTCCTCCTGATAGCCTTCCTGGGATTTGATTTGTGTGACCAGAACCGTATAATAAGCCTTTGTCTCCAAAAACATTTGATGAAGCCCATAATACGCCTGATTTGCCTGAACACAAAAGCTCCCCGCCGTAACCAAACAAAGTCCGGTCAATAAATTCTTTATTTTTGCAGTTTTTCCCTTTAACAGCGCCATGCCTTTTCTGTCTATTATCACAATTGCTCCTATATATATCATAATCTGCGCATACCGCATTAATGTATGCACATATCCGTTGGCGCACATAAGATAAATGAGATTAACACTGCATGGAAACAAAAATAAAAATAAGCCCATCAACGCCGTTTTACTTTTCTCTTTTCTTCCCGACACAATTATTATTCTTAATGCCAGAAACGCCAGAAGCAGCAACAGCAAACCATAACAAATCCTAACTGCAATAAACATCGACAAGCCATTCCTATCCATAATTGCCGGGGCTATAAACTCAAGCCAGGACTTTGCAATAAATTGGGGAATCCTCCCCAGCTGAAGCTGTCCCATAGTGTCAATCGATTCATAGCTGGTCAGCGACACCCCCCCCGGCAAGCTTCAAAGAAACCTTGGTAATTCCCAGATACAACAAAATACTGATACACAAAATCCCAAAATATTGCCACGCTTTTATAAGTACGGAAGCAACATTAACATCCTCATCCAGACAATCTAAAATTAAAAAAAGAATGAATATACTTGCTGCTAGCCCTAGATACGCCTGATAAATCCCAAGACTGCCAGTAAACAGAAGAGTTCCCAAAATCCACCCATTTCTTTTCTTTTTGATAAAATAAATCCCACAGCATGTGAGCATTATTGAAAAACAATAATATGGAGTTGTAAAAATATAAGCAAATGCACTAAAAACAGATGGACATGCCACAACAAACATACATATCAGAATGCAATTTTGCTCTGTCGAAATATCAAAACTTTCTATGATATACACTGACGACACTGCCAGAAATAAAATGGATAGCATTCCATTAAGCCATGGAATTGGGTAATTGCCAAACCATTTGTTAACTAAGTCCCCCAAAAAAGCAAGTCCCCATCTCCCAGAAGTATAACCTGCCCCATAACCAAAATACGCTGAAAAAACATCGGCATGAGGACATTCATTCACCATTGCAAACATATGTGTTATAATCCCAAACAAAACCGTCGAAAAAAATGCAAGCCTAACCCTTTTTGAAAAACTAAACATATAGAATCTCTCCTGAACATTTATATTATCTTTGATTACGCCGGTACTCCGGCCGTTTTATCTCTTCGATTATAGTACTATTTTTGCCTAAAAGCAACCGTCAGGCTAAAAGATAAATTTAAAGCATCATTAATGAAGAAAAACCTTAGATTGCAATATATTATGGAAAAGCAGGCATTTATGTGGTAATATAGACAGGTAACACCTGCTCCGACGTTTCCGATGACAAGATGCATGCTGCATTGTTACGAAACGTTTATTTTATAACACATTGGATTATAATATAGCAGAAACTCACGTGTTTATTAATCAGGATATATAATAAGGAGAGTATATGATACCAAAGATCATTCACTATTGTTGGTTTGGCGGAGGCCCGCTTCCTGAAAAGGACAGACGCTGCATTGAAAGCTGGAAAAAAATGTGTCCCGACTATACGATTATGCAGTGGGATGAAACAAACTACGATATTTCCAAAAATCGATATATGAAAGAAGCCTATGATGCAAAAAAATGGGGATTTGTCCCTGATTTCGCTCGGCTGGATATTGTATATGAACACGGCGGCGTTTACCTGGATACAGATGTGGAATTGATTAGAAATCTTGATGATTTGCTGCATAATAAAGCTGTCATGGGATTTGAAGACGGAAAAATGGTTAATCCAGGTTCATGCGTTGCAGCTGAAAAAAATCATCCTGCTTTAAAGCAACTAATGGAAATGTATAACCATTTAACATTTCTTCAGGAAGACGGTTCCTATAATCTTACCCCCAGCCCGGTCATGAATACAGACTTCCTGTTAAAATATGGATTAAAGCAGGACAATACGAAACAGATTGTTGCCGACATTACAATCTATCCAACAGAATATTTCTGCCCTAAAGATTTCTTTACCGGAAAACTAACTATTACTAACTCTACTTACAGCATTCATTGGTTCAACGCCTCCTGGCAAGCTCCAAAACAAAAATTTCTTTTAAAAGTCAGGCGGATTGTCGGGCCTAATATATTTTTCAAATTAGTAGCTGTAAGAAATTTTTTATTTAAAAGGCCAAAAGAAAAAACCTGATTAAGAAAGGATATCTCTATGCTTACTGTTTTTACTCCTACCTATAACCGGGCATACACACTTTCCAGAGCCTACGAAGCGCTATGCCGCCAAACCTGCCAGAATTTTCTTTGGCTGATTGTAGATGACGGTTCTACGGATGACACGGAATCACTTGTAAAAACCTGGATTCAGGAGGGTAAAATCTCCATTCAATATCACAAACAGTTAAACCATGGAAAAATGTATGCACATAACCGCGGTGTAGAATTATGCCATACTGAACTTTTTGTATGTATAGACTCTGATGATTATTTAGTGCAGGATGCGGTAGAAAATATTTTAAATGAATGGAAGTCCCTGGAAAATAAAGAACACATAGCAGGAATTGTGGCGTATAAAGGAAAGGACTCTTCCCACACTTTATCCGATGGAGTTTTCCCAACCACAGAGCCATCCACTCTGCAGGAATTATATGAAAACGGATTTACCGGAGATGCAGCTCTGGTGCATCGAACGGACATCCTTTCCCTTTATCCGTTTCCTGAATTTGAAGGCGAAACCTTTATTCCGGAAGCCGTTTCCTATGACCGGATTGATCGGCACTGTCCGCTCCATGTCTTCCCTAAAATATTGGTTATCTGCGAATACCTTAATGATGGATTAACCCAGGCTATTGATGCGCTCCGTAAAAACAATCCTAAAGGCTGGCTGTTATATTATCAGCAGCGTATCAAATATTCCCGGTTTTCTGTTTTGCGCTACAAATATATCGCACATGCCATTTGTTTCTGCTGGGAATTGAAGCAGAATCCATTGCAGCATATCCCTGCACCTAAAGCAGAAATCTGCGGAGCATTTCCCGGTGCCTGTTTATTGAGAATTATTGGAAAGCTATAAAACCATTACTAATTTTACATCCATATCATATATAAACAAGGGGCACTTCGTATGCGAAGGCCCCTTCTCAATAACTGTCGGGATTAAGAATTTATACCGCTTCTTTTTTCTCTTCCATATCCTTCAAAAGCTTATCCACACTCACCAGCTTCACACAAAGGGCAAACAGTTCCATGGCCATCCGAAGATCTCCCAGCGGAGGGTAAGAAGGCGCGATCCTTATGTTACTGTCATGGGGATCCTTTCCATATGGGAAGGTAGCCCCGGCTTTCGTCATAATCAGCCCTGCCTTTTTGCACCTGGATACAATGGTCTTTGCACATCCGTCCAGAGAATCAAAGGACATAAAATATCCTCCCCTTGGAGTCGTCCATGTGCCGATGCCCAGTCCGTCCAGTTCTCTTTTAAGGATCTCATCCACTGCCTCAAACTTCGGCCGCAGTATATCCGCATGGTACCTCATGTGCACCATCATCCCATGAATACCGCCGAAAAACCTCACATGCCTTAACTGGTTCACTTTGTCATGGCCGATGGTCTGGATCCTTAACTGCTTAGTAATGTCAACCAGATTATTCTGGGATGCGGCAATTGCGGCAATACCGGAACCGGGAAAACTGATCTTAGATGTGGAAGCAAACTTGTAAGCCAGATCCGGGTTGCCGGCCCTTTTACATGCGGCCAGAATCTCCAGAATATGATCCTGCTCCCAATCATACAGATGGTGAATCGTATATGCATTATCCCAGTAAATCCTGAAATCCTTGGCTGCCGGCCTTAACCGTGCAAACCGACGGACCGTGTCGTCAGAGTACGAGATGCCCTGAGGGTTGGAATACTTCGGAACGCACCATACGCCTTTAATGGATTCGTCCTGCGCCACCAGTTCATCTATCATATCCATATCCGGCCCTGTGGACAGCATGGGCACATTGATCATCTCGATACCAAAATACTCTGTAATGGCAAAATGGCGGTCATAGCCCGGCACCGGACAGAGGAATTTTACCTTGTCCAGCTGGCACCACGGAGTATTGCCCATAACGCCATGGGTCATGGATCGGGAAATCGTATCATACATAACATTCAGACTGGAGTTTCCATAGATAATAATCTGATCCGGATGGACCTCCATCATATCTGCCAGCAATTCCTTGGCCTCGCTGATGCCGTCCAGCACGCCGTAGTTACGGCAGTCCGTCCCGTCGTCGCAGGTCAAGTCGTCATCACTGCTCAAAACATCCATCATGCCCATGGACAGATCCAGCTGATCCACACTGGGCTTTCCTCTGGACATATCAAGTTTTAAATCCCGGCCCTGAAACTCCCTGTACTTACCTGCCAGCTCTTTTCTCAAAGCCTGCAGTTCTTCCTTTGTCATCTCTGCGTATGGTTTCATATTCTTCCTCCTTGTCCATTTTGCCCTGCAGCGGGTGCTTCATTCACCGGAATTTCCGCAAAGCAGTACTAGTATTCCATCCAGCCAGTAATTGGATTGTCAGAACCGCCTATTTTGCCATCTGCTGCGTTGTCGTCAGTCAACGATGCCACCGCATCGCCTCCTTCCTCCGC
>JAAWLV010000205.1 GCA_022798105.1 Hungatella sp. | reverse complement strand
AATATCCTGGCTCAGGATCAGATCCTCCAGGGCATCCTTGGTCTCCAACTCGATCACGTCCACCAGGCTCACCGATTCCCCGTCCTTATCCACCCCGATAGGATCGTACAGGGAAACCTCCCTGGAATACTTCTTGTGAGCCCGCAGAAGCATCAAAATCTCGTTCTCCACACACTTGGCCGCGTAGGTGGCCAGCCTGGATCCCCGATCTGCATTAAACGTGTTCACCGCCTTAATAAGCCCGATGGTCCCCACAGACAGCAGATCCTCCGTCTCGTAGTCCGTGTACTGGTATTTTTTCACCACATGGGCCACCAAGCGCATATTCCGTTCGATAAGCATATTTTTGGCTTCCTGGTCGCCCTCTTTTAAGCGTTCCAGGCACTCCCGCTCCTCGCGGGCATTTAATGGTTTGGCAAAGGTTTTCAAAGAAAGCCACCTAAAAGCAGAACTTAATAAAAGTTTATGCTTCGGTGGCTTTTAAAGTGCTTTTACACCTTTCGGTGCAGCTTATACTATTTTTTATTAATGATGGAACAACCTGATTCCTGTAAATGCCATAGCCATCCCATACTTGTCGCATGTCTCAATCACCTGGTCATCCCTCACAGATCCGCCGGGCTCGGCAATATACTCCACGCCGCTCTTGTATGCCCTCTCAATATTGTCTCCGAAGGGGAAGAACGCGTCGGAGCCAAGGGCCACGCCCTTCATCTTGTCAAGCCATGCCCGTTTCTCCTCCCTGGTAAATACCGGCGGCTTCATCTTAAAGGTCTTCTCCCACGCTCCGTCCGCCAGCACATCCATGTACTCCTCACCGATATACACATCGATGGCATTGTCCCTGTCCGCCCTCTTTATTCCGTCCACAAACTGGAGGGACAGAACCTGAGGCGCCTGCCGCAGAAACCAATTGTCCGCCTTGCTGCCTGCAAGCCTTGTGCAGTGAACCCTGGACTGCTGGCCGGCACCGATACCGATGGCCTGACCGTCCTTTGCGTAGCAGACGGAATTGGACTGGGTGTATTTCAGGGTGATCAGGGAGATCAGCAGATCCCTCTTTGCCTCCGGGGGAATCTCCTTGTTTTTTGTAACCACATTGGCCAGAAGCTCCTCATTGATGTCCAGCTCATTTCTCCCCTGCTCAAATACGATTCCGAACACCTGCTTGCGCTCCAAAGCCTCGGGAACATAATTCTCGTCAATCTGAATCACACAGTAATTGCCTTTCTTCTTCTCCCTGAGAATCTCGAGGGCCTCCGGTTCATACCCCGGGGCAATAATCCCGTCAGATACCTCCCTCTTGACAATCCTGGCCGTATCCACGTCGCACACATCCGACAGGGAGATAAAATCGCCGAAGGACGACATCCTGTCTGCCCCCCTGGCCCTGGCGTAGGCGCAGGCCAAAGGAGACAATTCCCCCATATCCTCCACCCAGTAAATCTTGGCCAGCGTATCATCCAGGGGCAGCCCTACCGCCGCGCCGGCCGGTGACACGTGCTTAAAAGAAGCCGCCGCCGGAAGCCCGGTGGCTTTTTTCAGCTCCCTCACCAGCTGCCAGCCGTTAAACGCATCCAAAAAGTTAATATACCCCGGCTTCCCGCTAAGCACGGTAATGGGCAGTTCCTTATCCCCGTTCATAAAAATCCGGGACGGTTTCTGGTTGGGATTACAGCCGTATTTCAGTTCCAGTTCTTTCATCTTGCACAGATCCTCCTCTTTCTGTATATGTACTCTCAAAGTCTCTTATATCATGCTGCCTTTCTCTGACAGCCCTTTTCTATTTTACACCTGCCTCGCCCTGCAGCCTTCACAGCAGCCCACCGGCCATGCCTACACATTCTTGTTCACAATCCGGCTCTCCCAGGTTCCTGACTCAATATCAATATACCGCACAAACAGAGAAACCTTATTCTCCTCATTAAGGCTCTTCCACACCATATCCGTAAACTCATCCATGGAATCCGGTATTGCCACCAGCTTCGGCTCCCCCTCAAAGCTTGGCAGGGGATCGCCGTCGCACATGTAAGTGTGAATAAAATGCCCTTCCCCGGCTGCCGGATTATGGTAGGCAAAGGTGTACCGGTTACATCCCTCCGGGTTCCCGTTATTGCTCTTTAAAATAGACATGGCATAATTGTAGGTTCCGTTTTCAATGTGCATAACCCCTGATATTCTGGGTGTGTAATTGGGGCCGTCCGGCTCAAATTCCCTGGAACGAAGAGACTGCTCAAAAGTCATCTGCCTGTCCATCCCCTCATAGATGGTATCTGTCTGATCCCCGTTGGTCACAATGGTCTTGTTGCCCAAAACCCTGACAGGGGCATAGATAATCAGGCTGGGATCCTCCATCTTCGAGGAATCAAATGCCTCCGTCCGGATTCCATCCCCTTCCTCAACAAACACCCGGTTCCTGCTGTTTGCGCTTCTTCCCATAATAAAGTAGGCTGTAACGGCCTTTTTGCCGTCCGGGGTTTTTCCGATGACGATTCCCCGTCCCGGATAAGAATTTCCCTTCAGTTCCTCTGCCAGATTCAACATTTTCATGGCCTTTCCTCCTCGTGTTGAGTATGTTTCTATGAATTAACAACATGCGCGTCCTGACGCACACCCGATCCGGAGTACGGCTGAACAGCTGCACGGCTGCCGCAGCAGCCATCTTCCTCCGGGCGCAGTGTGCATCCTGAGAAAAGCCGATCGCCTGGACACTCCTCTAAAAGGTGCCCAGGCGGTCGGCTTTTCTGATCACGTGCTCCCCTGTGGTTATCCACGTTTCCGCCAGTCGCACGTCCTGTTCCTATCATATCCGATTCTTTTCTATTATGCAAGCACTTTCTTCTTTCCTGACCGGCATTTTAATCCCCTGCCGTTACTGTTCACAGGCAATGTCATTTACTTAAGGAGCAGCTACGGTTCAGAACAACATGAATTGCCCCGGCTTCTGTTAACTTAAGGGAATAAGGCAG
>JAAWLV010000204.1 GCA_022798105.1 Hungatella sp. | reverse complement strand
CCGCTGATTAGCCATGGGCCAGTACCGTTACGGGGGCAAAGCATATGCCCCATCGCCGCAGGCGATTTTAAATGGGCATATGCGGTTACGTTCACGGGGCCTGTGAACACAACGGCATCGGATCTCACAGAGGCCTCCCCGGCCGCGGCCCGTCCTCAAACTCTGTCATATAGGGCCTGAAGCGCAGAGGCAGATGGCCTCTCTGACATACATAGTTACGCCTCTCCTCTATGGCAACGCTTCTGTGAAAAGTCTTCCACAGATTCTCAAATTTCTCCTGGTCAGTGCCCCTTTTAAGCTGTTCCCTCCAGGCGTCATCCCGAGTCTCCACCACTATCCACCCTTCGCCCGCCCTGTGGACGATCCCTTTTCGCCTGCCCTCGTCGTAGATGATCCAATTCTCCCCTGAAAGCCTGTCAGCAAAATGGGGGGCCATAAGGATAATCACATCATTCTTAGGGCCTACGACGGACACCAACACCCGATCCTTTGTCTCGGAGAAACGGGCAAACTCAATTAAAAGATGGGCTTCGTTGCCTACGTTCCGGTTCATGTGAAAAATCTCGTAGACCGCCGGTATCTGCAGCATATCCGTTACCTTGCCGCCGCAGTTAAGGGCGTAGATCAGAAAGCGGTAAATCCTGTCCGCCTTCTCCTCCTCGCGGCTGAGGGATGCCCGGAACACCATCTCAAAAGCCTGCCTTCCCGCCTTTTTGTAGATGGCGGCAATCACTTTGTCTGCCTTCTCCCTGCTCTCCTCTGCCTCCCGGTACTGGGCAAACATCTTGAGATTCCCTCTGCCCTCCAGCTCCAGAGCCGCATTGGCATGGCCCAGACGGCTCATCCAGGCGTCGTAAACACCGCATAAAATCCCTTCCAGGGAGTCTTTACATAAAAATATGGTCATTTTGCCTCCTTATACAGATCATTGTGAAATTCACAGCTGCCCCCGGATCTATATCTGTCCCAAAACCGCCGTCCGCACATCCTCCCCGGTAGGCTGGGGCATCAGCCATCCGTCGTCAAACATGGATATCTGCCTGTAGCTGTCTGATGTATGGATGTCCCACACCTTTCTGCGCTCCTCCCCCACCAGCTGTCTGGCGATAAAGCTCTCGTCCATCTTAACCGGATACATCATGCGCCCTTTGCAGGTGATAAAATACAGGGCCCGCTTTAGCACTACCCCCAGTTTTTTTAAATCCCCGAAATCCAGGGGCGCCGACTTCCGGGCCGCCATAATCCTTTTGGCTGACTTGACCCCGATGCCCGGCACTCTCAGGACGGCGTCATAGTCCGCTCTGTTTATCTCCACCGGAAACAGCTCCATGTGCCGCAGCGCCCAGTCGCACTTGGGATCCAAAAGCACATTGAAATGGGGCTGTGCTTCGCTGAGAAGCTCCTCCGCCCCAAACCCGTAGAACCTCATAAGCCAGTCAGCCTGATACAGCCTGTGCTCCCGCAGAAGAGGCGGCCCGCCCGGCAGCACGGGAAGGGCGCTGTCGTCATTGACCCTGACAAAGGCGGAATAAAATACCCGTTTCAGATCGTAATTCCGGTATAAAGCCTCCGCCACCTTGATCATCTGATAATCGTTCTCCGGAGTGGCGCCCACGATCATCTGAGTGCTCTGCCCGGCCGGCACAAACCTTCTCCCTCTCTCGTAGGGGATAATCTCCGTCCTCTGGGTCTTAATCCCCCTTTGAATCTGCCTCATGGGGGCCAGTATCCTGCCCCTTGTCTTGGAGGGGGCCAGGCTCTTTAGGCCTTCGGCTGTGGGAAGCTCCAGATTCACGCTCATGCGATCCGCCAGAAGCCCCACATGCTCAACCAAAACCGGATCCGCGCCGGGAATGGCTTTCACGTGGATATATCCGTTAAACCGGCACTGCCCCCGCAGTTTCCGCAGGACCTGATAGATCAGATCCATGGTGTAATCGGGGCTATGGAGGATGCCGGAACTTAAAAACAGGCCTTCTATATAATTGCGCCGGTAAAACTCCATGGTCAGAGTGCACACCTCGTCAGGGGTGAAGGCAGTGCGCACCACATCGTTGGACCGGCGGTTAATGCAGTAACGGCAGTCGTAGATACACTGGTTGGTCAAAAGAATCTTCAGAAGGGAGATACACCTTCCGTCCGCCGCAAAGCTGTGGCACAGCCCCGCTGACACCGCACTGCCCAGCATCCCTTTCTTCCCTTTTCTGTCAACGCCGCTGGATGTGCAGGAAACATCATACTTAGCCGCATCTGACAAGACAGCCAGCTTTTCCTGCAGATCCATCTGTTCCTGAATCAGCATCTCAAATTCCTCCGAAAATACAAACATATGTTCTTTTTGTATTATATCACCCATCTGCTGTCAGGGCAATACTTTTTTGAACATTTGTTCGATTTCTCTATATAAAGATTACGGTTCACAGGCTTTTGTAACCGTAACCCCATATGCCCATTTAAAATCGCCTGCTGCGATGCCGCATATGCTTTAGTGCCATAATTGTACGGGGCCATGACGAATCAACAGAGTAATGATCATGGGCCCATACATCGGCCTTGCCCTTAGACCCTTAAGAACGATTTCTTGCGCAAAATGGCAAAATAATGGAATTGCTGTATTGTTGAGTGAGTAAAGTTGGGGCGGGGATTGTCGTAGTCCAGTCAGAGAAGGAGGGATGTCCCGTCCGTGTTCAGATATGCCGAACATTCCGATGAGCCCTTAAAGCGGAAATCAGTCGGGGTTAGGCCCTCCTGCTTTCCTGGTCTCATCTCCACGGCATATATTCACCCTGTCGGGACATCCCTCCTTCTCTGACTGGCAAAACAGAATTCGCTGACCACCATTTGCTCACGCAAGGTGTTTCTGATAAGGCGCGGGTTCTGCTTTATTGCAGAAAGATATGTGTTTTATCGGCAGCAAGGTTTGTACATAGCCGGCAGATTTTCCCAGGCTCACAATAACATCGCCTTCACTCAATTATATGGAAAGCCGTAAAAATACCGTATTTCCTGGGATTTTTATTCCGATTAATGAAACTCTTCGCAGCAAGTTACGGGGTATGAAACCCTCTTTTGCATTAAA
>JAAWLV010000203.1 GCA_022798105.1 Hungatella sp. | reverse complement strand
GAAGTTTTTGAAGTCAATGTGCTAAGTTTTCAAGGTGCATGTGTAAAGAATGTTACTTTAAATCGCCCGATTTGTCGGGCAACTCATGACATTGCCTGTGAACAGTAACTGTTACACGCAGCCATATATGCCTGTATGCCTCTTTGCTTGTCATTATTCCTGTTTTGAGTTAAAATAGACAGATAGTGACAGGAAAGGAGGCATTTTTGTAATTATGGAAGACTGCAAAAGAAAACTGCGGGGGCTTTTGAGGATTGTATTCGGCCGTACCGCCTATGTGGTATTGTTTCTGCTGATACAGGTGGCCGTGCTGTTCAGCGTTATGGAGTGGCTCAGCGCTTACTCCCTGTATGTGTACATAGGGTTTATTTTGCTGGGAGGAGTTACCTGTATTTATATTATAAATGGAAGGGAAAATCCTAGTTTTAAGCTGGGGTGGATCATTCCGATTCTGGGCTTTCCCGTGTTTGGCACCCTGTTTTATATTCTGACAAAGTTTGACATGGGCAGCAGGTTTATTACCAAAAGGGCAAACAGGCTGGTGAATGACTCAGCCGTCTATTTAAAGCAGGATAAGAAGGCGGAGGAGCGTCTTTGCAGGGAGGATCCTCTGGTGGGAAACCTGGCTAAGTACGTCTCCCGCTGGGGCGGTTTTCCGGTATACGAAAATACCGACGTCACCTATTTTCCCAGCGGAGAAAAGAAGTTTGAGAGGCTGAAAGAAGAACTGAGGAAGGCAAAAGACTTTATCTTTCTGGAGTATTTTATTGTGGAGCGGGGAGTGATGTGGAACTCCATTCTTGAAATTCTGGAGGAAAAGGTGAAGGAGGGAGTGGAGGTTCGGTTTATGTACGACGGGATGTGTTCTCTGATGCTCCTTCCCTACAGGTATCCGGAGCAGATGGAGAAGAAGGGGATCCGCTGTCACGCCTTTGCTCCCATAAAGCCCATGCTTTCCACAGTCCACAACAACCGGGATCACAGAAAGATTGCGGTGATTGACGGCCATACGGCGTTTACGGGGGGAATAAACCTGGCGGATGAGTATATTAATGAGAGGGAGCGGTTCGGATACTGGAAGGATACGGCGGTGATGCTCAAAGGCGACGCCGTGAAAAGCTTTACGGTTATGTTCCTTCAGATGTGGAATATCTGGGACAGGACGCCGGTGGCCTGTGAGCGGTATCTGAAAGCACCCGTCAGGGAGAACGACAAAACCGGCGGAGGATTTGTGATGCCTTACGGCGATTCTCCCCTGGATCACGAACCGGTGGGAAAATACGTCTATATGGACATTCTGAATCAGGCAAAACGGTATGTGCACATTATGACGCCGTACCTGATTCTGGATGACGAGATGCTGAACACCCTGGTGTTTGCAGCCAAGAGAGGAGTGGAGGTTGTGATTATCATGCCCCATATTCCGGATAAAAAGTACGCCTTCTTTCTGGCACACACTTACTATGAAGAGCTTTTGGACGGCGGGGTGAACATATATGAATTTACGCCGGGATTTGTTCACGCCAAGGTGTTTGTCAGCGATGACGAGAAGGCGGTTGTGGGAACCGTCAATCTGGATTTCAGAAGCCTGTACCATCACTTTGAGTGCGCCGCATACATGTACAAAAACCCTGCGGTGGCGGATGTGGAGCGGGATTATGAAGAGACCCTGAAAAAGTGCGTAAAAGTCACGAAGGAAACCTGCAGGACCTACCCCTTTTATCAGAAGCTGGCGGGCCGGGGGCTCAGGCTGATTGCGCCGCTGATGTAGTGCAGCAAACGGCGGGGAGGTTGCTTTTGGCATGTCTCCATGCTATACTGGATCAATATCGGAAAACGAAAAACATAAGATAAAAGAAAAAGCCGGAGGTACTGATGAGAGCAGCAGATATGCACTGTGACACAATTGGGGAGATTTACAAAGACCACAAGAAAGGGGGACGTATGTCCGTCCGCTCCAATTCCCTTCACCTGGATCTGGAAAAAATGGCAAAGGGGGATTACGGCCTTCAGAACTTTGCCATGTTTGTCCATCTGGGCACTGCGGAGCGGCCCTTTGAGTGCGCTATGGAGATGATAGACATCTTTTATGAGGAGATGGAGGCCAACAAAGACCTTATAAGCGTGGTCAAATCTTACAAGGACATTGAGGAAAACTGGAGCCGGGGCCGGATGTCCGCCATGCTGACGCTGGAGGAGGGAGGCGTGTGCCAGGGAAGCCTGGCTTTTTTGCGGGATTTCTACCGCATGGGAGTGAGGATGATGACTCTTACCTGGAATTTCCCCAATGAGCTGGGGTATCCCAGCCGGATTGTTGCGGAGGGGCCGGAGAAGGGCTGTTATCCCGACACGGAACACGGGCTGACAGAGAGGGGCGTGGAATTTCTGGAGGAGATGGAAAAGCTGGGGATAATCATTGATATTTCCCATCTGGGAGATGCGGGGATTCGGGATGTATTTTCCCACACTACAAGGCCCTTTGTGGCCAGCCATTCCAACGCGCGGGCCCTTTGCAGTCATCCCAGGAATCTAACCGACCACATGATCCGCAGCCTTGGTGAGCGGGGCGGGGTGGCCGGCATCAATTACTGTCCGGCGTTTCTGCGGAAATGGAAGGACGGGGAAAGCGAGAAGAGCCTTATCGAGGATATGGTACGGCACATGAAATACATGTCCAATATCGGGGGTATGGACTGTGTGGGCCTAGGATCTGATTTTGACGGCATTTGGGGAGAACTGGAGCTTTCCGACGCGGGGAAGATGCCCCTTCTGGAGGCGGAGATGAGGCGGCAGGGATTTAGCCCCTTGGAGATAGAAGCCGTGTTTTACAAAAATGTGCTGCGGGTCTATAAAGAAATTCTGTCATAGCAGGCAGCCGGCTGCAGGAAAATGGAATGTTTTGGAAAAAGAACACTTTACCGCGTTGAATTTATGTGAATTTAAAGCATCATAGGATTGACGCCCGGGGAATTTTGTAGTATGATATCTCCTGAACTTAAAAATCAATTTTGAGCAAGGGAGACAGTATTATGAAAAAAACAGGTAAAGTACTTTCCATGATTCTTGCCGGGGCCGTGGTTCTGTCCATGGCAGGAT
>JAAWLV010000013.1 GCA_022798105.1 Hungatella sp. | reverse complement strand
CCCCGCCAAAAGCATGGCGATCATCTCTTTCTTGATCACATTATCACCTCTTGCTGTATATTTTTCTGTGGTGCAGTGGCCTGGGGCGGGTAGGGAAGCGGGGACGGACGGGCCAGATGTATGTTAAGCGACGTGAGTCTTATAAATCCTGAGGCCGGATGCGCTTAAGCTTCGCTGGCGCTTGAGGCATGGGCAAAACATGAGTTGAAGAAAACGAACGGCAAACACCGGCAGAAGATACCGGAGTTTTAAAACCGGAGCCGCTGCAATTCACTGACGGCTTGTGAGACCGCAAGGAACACAGAAGGCGGGAAGAGAGGGTTGTTGCAGTTGCCTCTCTTGCCCTTTGGGGGATGGCTGTCCCCAAGGGTCCGCTTTTTACCTTTTTTTCCAGCTCGCCGGCGCCCGGCTTTTCCGGTCCCCGGCTCAGTCACAGGCTTCACCCTATAAATAAAGCATAATAGAACCTTTTCTGCCCTATTTTACACTGCTTATTGCTTACGAAAACATTATACCACATATTTTAGAAATAGTGAACAAATTATTATTGTATTACTGGTTTTTTTCATGCATTTTCCGACATTTTTTTACAGAAAAAAACTTTATCCGATTTTTCCGTGTTTCTGCCTCTTCACATATGGTTTTAATCCCCGGCCGCCGCCATGATTATGGCGTCTAAAAGCATTTAAATTACGTTTAAAATCTTGAATCCATACCAAAAATAAAGTATAATCGACATAGTGCGTATTTTAACCGAAAATGGAAAAGGAGACCTAATAAACATGAATTTAGTAACTGTAAGGGAAATATACAAAAACAGAGAATCTTTTTTAGACGGAAAGATATCCGTCGGCGGCTGGGTCAAAAGTATCCGGGACTCGAAAGCTTTCGGTTTCATTGTGCTCAGCGACGGTTCCTATTTTGAGACCCTCCAGATCGTATACCACGATACCATGGAGAATTTTGACGAAATCAGCAAGCTGAATGTAGGTGCGGCTGTAATTGTCACCGGCACTCTGGTTGCCACCCCTCAGGCCAAGCAGCCTTTTGAGATCCAGGCAGACACGGTTATTGTGGAAGGCGCTTCTGCTCCCGATTACCCGCTCCAGAAAAAGCGCCACAGTTTCGAATATCTGAGGACCATCTCCCATCTGCGCCCCAGAACCAATACCTTCCAGGCAGTATTCCGGGTCCGGTCCTTAATCGCTTATGCCATCCACCGGTATTTTCAGGATCGGGATTTTGTCTATGTGCACACTCCGCTGATTACGTCCAGCGACTGCGAAGGCGCCGGAGAGATGTTCCAGGTGACTACTCTGGATTTGGACAACGTTCCCAAAACACCCGGCGGCGCTGTTGATTTCTCCCGGGATTTCTTCGGAAAACCCACCAGCCTTACCGTAAGCGGGCAGTTAAACGGTGAGACCTACGCCATGGCCTTTAGGAACATCTACACCTTCGGCCCTACATTCCGCGCGGAAAATTCCAACACGACCCGCCATGCAGCCGAATTCTGGATGATTGAGCCGGAGATGGCCTTTGCCGATCTGGAGGACAATATGGCAGTTGCCGAGGGTATGTTAAAGTATATCATCAGCTATGTACTGGAGCACGCCCCTGAGGAGATGAATTTCTTTAACCAGTTTGTGGACAAGGGGCTTCTTGATCGGTTAAACGGCGTCTTAAATTCCCAGTTCGGCCATGTAACTTACACCGAGGCTGTGGAAATCCTGGAGAAAAACAACGACAAGTTTGATTACAAAGTATTCTGGGGCTGCGATCTCCAGACGGAGCATGAGCGGTATCTGACGGAGCAGGTATTTAAAAGGCCTGTATTTGTCACGGATTACCCCAAGGAGATCAAGGCCTTCTACATGAAGCTTAATGATGACGGCAAAACCGTAGCCGCTATGGACTGTCTGGTTCCCGGTATCGGGGAGATTATCGGCGGAAGCCAGCGTGAAGACAGCTATGAGAAACTGACCGGGCGCATGAAGGAAATGGGGCTTAAGGAAGAGGATTACGATTTCTATCTGGATCTGCGCAAATACGGCTCCGCCCGCCACTCCGGTTTCGGCCTGGGGTTTGAGCGGTGCGTTATGTACCTTACAGGCATGGCCAATATCCGGGATGTAGTTCCCTTCCCCAGGACAGTAAACAACTGCGAACTGTAAAGAAACCAGGTGTATTTTCTAAGGAGGATCTGACATGAAATTCATCCATACCGCCGATATCCACTGGGGCATGACGCCGGACAGCGACAAGCCATGGACCCGGGAGCGGACGCAGACCATCAAGGATACGTTTTCCCAGATTGTCGCCAAAGCCCGGGAGATGGAGGTGGACTTTCTGTTTATTTCCGGGGATTTGTTTCACAGACAGCCTCTTTTGAAAGATTTAAAGGAAGTAAATTACCTGTTTACCACCATACCGTCGGTACACATTGTTATCATTGCGGGCAACCATGACCGTATCCGCAATACCTCCGCCCTCCTCAGTTTTTCATGGTGTTCCAATGTAACGTTCTTCATGAAAGACCAGATGGAGAGCGTCTATTTCGAAGACTGCAACGTGGAAGTCCACGGATTCAGTTACACTACCCCGGAGATCCGCGAAAACCGGGTTGACCATCTGACGGTTCCCCTGGACGGACGCATCCATATCCTGATGATTCACGGCGGGGACGCCAATCATCTGCCCTTTGACAAGTCTGCCCTGGCTGCCTCGGATTTCTCCTATATCGCTCTGGGCCATATCCACAAGCCGGAGATCCTGATCCCCGGCAAGATGGCCTACCCCGGCTCCCCGGAGCCTCTGGACAAGACGGAAACCGGCGTCCACGGGATTCTTGCAGGCGAGATAAGCCCCGGCTCAAGAAAGGTCACCTCTCTAGAATTTGTCCCGCTGTGCCGCTGCCAGTATGTGCCTCTGGCAGTCAACGTCTCCCCGGCTACCACCAACATGGAGCTGGAGATGAAGATTGCCCAGGAGATTGAGAGGCGGGGCAGGCACCATATTTACCGCTTCCGCATTAAGGGTATGAGGGATCCCCAGATGGAATTTGACACGGAAAATCTCCTTTCCAAATTCCGAATTGTGGAGATTACGGACGAATCGGAGCCTCAGTACGATTTCAGCGCGCTTTTTGCCGAGCACTCAAGCGACATGATCGGCTTTTATATCCGTGCCCTGCAAAAGCCCTCCATGAGCCCTGTCGAAAAAAAAGCGCTCTACTACGGGATTAACGCGCTGCTTTGTACGAAGGATGAAAGGAGTTAATCATGAGATTTATCGAACTTCAGATCAAGGGATTTGGAAAATTTCATGACCGCACCATTACGTTTGAAGACGGGCTGAATGTGGTCTATGGAAAAAATGAAGCCGGCAAGTCTACCATACACACTTTCATCCAAGGTATGCTTTTCGGCATCCAGCCACAGAGAGGCAAGGCCTCCAGAAACGATCTGTACAACAAATATGAGCCCTGGGAAAACAGCGGCACCTACGAAGGCGCACTGCGTTTAGAGCATGGCGGCCATATTTACCGGATTGAAAGAACCTTCCAAAAAACCAGGAAGGAACTGCGCCTTATTGATGAAACTCTGGGAAAATCCTTATCGCCTGACAAGGCTCTGATGGATCAGCTTCTGTGCGGCCTCAGCGAAACGGCATATAACAATACCATCAGTATCGGCCAGTTAAAATGCGCTACAGATGCAGGCATGGTGACCGAGCTGAAAAATTATATTGCCAATATGAACACCACCGGCAATATGGCGCTGAACATCACCAAGGCTACCGATCATCTGAAAAGTCAGAAAAAACAGCTGGAAGCCCAGTTGGTTCCGGAAGCGGCCCGGTCTTACACCTCTCTTTTGGGGGAGATCAAAACTCTTGAACGTGAAATCTCCTCCCCAGAATATGAAAACAAACTTCCGGACTACCAGCAGATGAGGGCAGGCGCCCGCTCTGACATTGAAAAAAAGCAGGCAGAGAAAGAATCTCTCCTGCAAAAAGTCGCCAGGGGACGGCAGGTTTTAAATCAAAACCAGTTTACAGATATCCGATCCATCAAAGAGTATCAGGACAAAACCCAGGCTGTTTACAAAGATTATCAGGAAACAAAGGCCTCCTTGGAGAAAAAATCCCGCCAGGCCTTCCGCATTGGGACGTTTGTCCTTGCAACCCTGTTCCTTGCCTGCGGCACTTACTTTTACTTCCTTAAGGAGTGGAATCCGATTACGGATATATTGCTGGACTATCACGTAGATTTTCCCCCGGCAGCTGTTTTTGCCGTTATGGCGGCATTATCTGCTTTCCTTTATTCAGCCGGAGCCCTCTCTGTCTGGAAAGGAAAACGGCTTAAAAAGGAGCTGGCTCTGTCGGCCCAGGTCCTGGAAGAATCCTTCTCCAGACATCTGGCAGATAAAACCATCTCCCAGCAGGCTATGGACGCGTTTCTGGCCAGGATGGCTGAATTTCAGAGATTAAGCGCCGCTATGGATAAATCCGAGGAAAACATCTCACACTTAACCAGCGATATCTCCGCCCTGCAGGAAAAACAGAATAATTGCAGCGAAATTATAGAAAAACAGCAGAAGCTTCAGTGGGAACTGGAAAAAAAGCTGGAACTTCTGTCCAACTATAAAACTCAGATGGATGTGCTTCGCCGTACCCTGGCTGAGAATGACCGGATTTCCCAGGAGATCGCGGCCATTGATCTGGCACGGGATACCATGACAGAGTTATCCGCATCCATCAGGGATTCTTTCGGCCTCTACCTCAATAAAACCGCCTCTGAACTCATCGCCGGAATCACAGGGGGAATTTATACCAGCATGAGCATTGATGAAAACCTGAATGCTTTTATGAATACTCCCACAAAGCTTGTTCCTTTGGGGCAGGTCAGCAGCGGCACCATGGATCAGATTTATCTGGCCCTGCGCCTGTCTGCTGCCAAACTCATCCAAAGCGAATGTGAAGAGCAGATGCCTTTGATTTTTGACGACAGCTTTGTTCTTTATGATGAAGATCGGCTGAGAAGCGCTTTGAAATGGCTGGCGGCTGCCTATCCCGGACAGATTATTATCTTTACCTGCCATCAGAGGGAGGCACAGATGCTGACAGCCAATCAGATACCCTACACGCTGATTACTATTTAGTGATATGACAAAAAGGAGGTTTTCCCTACTATGTACCCGGATGATAACGGCGTGATGCCCCAGGCGGACCGGGAATTGATGGATGATTCCCAAAGCCAGCGGCTTGCCAGAATTATAGAAGATGTGCGCAATGTGCTGGCACTGGCTAAAAACGGAAACACAGTCCAGGAGATCGCTGACCGGCTGAATGTAAGCCCTCAGTATGTCTACGATATCCAGGTATCGGCACAGGGCTTTCGGGAAGATGACGAGATTGCGGTGGCACATCTGGTGGAGATGTCAATATAAACATCTCCGTCAGATGCGCTCAAATCCGCTTCAAAAAAATCTCTCTGACATACCCTCCGTACTTCTCCTTCACACATACGGATTCATACCCCTGGCTTATGATATTATTCCGGCTATAGTGATTGTCCGGATGAACCGTGCACATCAGATACCGAAACCCTGCTTTTTTCAGATCTGCCTCCGCCGTCTGCATCAGACGGTACTGCAGTCTGTGCCCCCGGTACCGGGCAAGAACAGCCACTGAATCCATATGGGCCACAAAAGGAAGTTCCTCCTCTCCAAGGCCCGCATCCCTCCCCAGGTTCCCTGCCTCCCGGCCTGGTATGGCCGCCATAAATACTCCGGCCGCCTGGCCGCTGTTCTCATCCACAGCCTTATATCCGATCCCTCTTTCAGTAGTAAGCATCCGGCAGATGTATTCCTCGTCGTCTGCCACAAACCATTCTTTCTTATCCAGCCCGCTCCACACAGCCTGGATAATCCGGGCGAAGACCTGACAGTCCCCGGGGCCTGCCCTAAGGATCCTGAAAATTTCCATCTCTTTTTCCAAACAGATCACTCCCTCCAGCTAAGGCGGTGCAGATTTCCCTCCATGGTCATCTTTTCGAACCCGTTCTGCCTCAAGGCTTCATAGAGTACGATAGACACCGCATTGGATAGATTCAGAGAACGGATATCCCCCCACATGGGAATGCGGACACAGCTTTCCTGATATTCCAGAAGAAGTTCTTCCGGAATCCCGGCGCTCTCCTTTCCGAACATCAGGTAACAGTCCGGTTCATACGCAATCTCCGTGTATACTTTCTTGGCTTTGGTCGTGGCCATATAGATCCTGGCTCCTGGATTCCGCTCCAGAAAATCTTCGAAATTGCAGTACACAATCACATCCAGCATATCCCAGTAGTCAAGCCCGGCCCGCTTTCTTGCCTTCTCGTTAATCTTAAATCCCAAAGGCTCAATAAGATGGAGCCTTGTATCCGTCGCCACACAGGTTCGTCCGATGTTCCCTGTATTGGCCGGTATCTCCGGTTCGAACAGTATAATATTCATTCTTAAACCTTTCCGTCAAGCCGTTTTACAAACCGCTCCATACGCCCCAGTGCCTCCTTCAGGCTCTTGAGGGAGTAGGCATAGGATACCCTCAGAAATCCCTCTCCACAGGCACCGAAAGCGGTTCCCGGCACCACTGCCACCTTTTCCTCCCGCAAAAATTGGTTGGCAAACTCTTCGGATGTCATGCCGAACCGTTTAATACTGGGAAATGCGTAGAACGCGCCGTTGGGCTCAAAGCATGTAAGCCCCATCTCCTCAAAGGAGTGAAGCACAAACCGCCGCCTCTGGTCATAAGATTCCCGCATCATCTCTACATCCCCGTCGCCGTCCCTTACCGCGGAAACCGCTGCATACTGGCTTGTGGTAGGAGCGCACATAATGGCAAACTGATGGATCTTAAGCATCTGTTCCTGAATCACATGAGGAGCTGCCGCATATCCCAGTCTCCACCCTGTCATGGCATAGGACTTGGAAAATCCGTTGATCAGCACGGTTCTCTCCTGCATCCCCGGCAGGGAAGCAATGGATACATGGCGCTCCTGCCCGAAGGTAAGCTCACAGTAAATTTCATCGGACAGGACAAACAGATCATGCTCCAGAATAATCCCGGCAACCGCCTCCAGATCTTCTTTCCTCATAACGGCTCCCGTAGGGTTGTTGGGGAACGGCATGATGAGTATCTTGGTCTTATCCGTTATCTTTTCCCTCAGCTTCTCCGGTGTCAGCCGAAACTGATCCTTTTCCTCCAGCTCAATAATCACCGGTTTGCCCCCTGCAAGAACGGTACAGGGCAGGTAGGAGACAAAGCTGGGCTGGGGAATCAGCACTTCGTCGCCCGGGTTAAGCATCGCTCTCAGGGCAATATCAATGGCCTCGCTGCCTCCCACCGTCACTAAAAGTTCCTTGTCCGGGTCGTATGTAAGGCCCACCCTCCGCTGTAAGTAATTGGCAATCTCAGTCCGCAGCTCTTTTAATCCCGCATTGGAGGTGTAAAAGGTCTTTCCTTTTTCCAGGGAATAGATGCCTTCCTCCCGGATATGCCACGGAGTATCAAAATCCGGCTCCCCGACGCCCAGGGAGATGGCATCTTTCATCTCGCTGACGATATCAAAAAATTTTCTGATACCGGAGGGCTCAATAGTGGTAATCACATCTGATAAAGGGTTTCTCATGGGGTAATCAGCATCCTTTCATCCTGGACCTCCTGCACCAGTACGGTTCCGTGATCCTTGTATTTTTTCAAAACAAAGTGGGTGGCTGTGCTCAGCACTGATTCCATGGGGGACAGTTTCTCCGACACGAACTGAGCCACCTGACGCATGGTCTTTCCCTCAATAAACACCGTAAAATCATAGGCTCCGGACATAAGGTAGACAGCATTGACCTCACTGTACTGATAAATCCTCTCGGCGATCTTGTCAAACCCCATCCCCCGCTGAGGCGTCACCTTTACCTCAATAAGGGCAACCACTTTTTCATCGCTTGTATTGTCCCAGTTTATCAGCGTATGGTAACCGCAGATAACATGCTCCTTCTCCATATACGCAATCTCGTTGGCTACCGCGATTTCGCTCTCACCCAGAAGGATCGCCAGATCTTTCACATCGATCCTGCTGTTCTTTTCCATAACTGCCAAAATTTTTTCTCTCATATTATTGCCTCCTGTATAATCTTGCGGATTTCGTCTTCTCTCGGACGCTCCATAAATCCTCTCACCGTCCCATAGAAGATTACCCGTTTAATTCCCGAATGAACCCTTCCGATAACACAGGCCGGTATGCCGTCCGATGCCAGCCGTTCAGCCAGGCGCCAGCCGTGATCCGCCGCCGCCACCGCGCAGTTTGAACTGAGCAGCCGGTACGGATTCAAATCGTATCTCTCGCACACCTCAATCGTATCCTGTTTTATGGGAATCTTATGGAGATCCGCCTCAAATCCCAGCCTGTAAGCTCCTGACAGATTCCAAAGGGCGGTAAAAATACCGCCCTCTCCAACTTCTTCCCACTCCGTCGCGCCGTACTGCCGCCACGGTATGGCTCCTCCGTCTGTCCGAAATATATCGTCCTGTTCCATCTCTTCTATATACTCTTCGGAAAACCATGAAAGCAGCTGGCCCCTTCGCGCCCGGCATATTTGCCTCGCCCCTTCGCGTCCGGCGTATCCTGCCGCTACCAGATCCTGACCGGGCCTCATGCTTCCTCTCGGTATCCGTTCTGCAATTCCAGTCATAATCTCACCTGTCATCCGGAAACTCCCGGTCCGCCCTCAATTCCCTCCACCGGAACCGGCGCCTGAGTCTCCGGCGGGGTTTCCGAAGCCGGCGCATCCAAAGCCGGAGTTCCTTCGGCAGGAGCCGCCGGCGCTGCCGGTGCGGGAGGCCCTACCCGGTACACCGCCTTTGACGCATTGTAGGTATCCGTATGCAGAAGGGTCCTCTCCGTCTCAACACCGTCTATATAAACACACTTCCAAAGTCTCGATTTCAGCCCTTTGTGGGACGACTGTACCCGCACCCGAGCTCCCGGCGCCAGGGACGGATCCACCTTTGTAATGGGATCCCCCGGATTCTGAACGCTCAATGTCTCCGACTGGAATTTCAGGGTCCGGTTAGCCGGCCTGGTCTCTTTTCCGTAAATCGTAAATGTCAGGGTCCTGCCCACGGTCCCTCCCTCCACATAGATAGGCGTGTCGTAAGGGTTGGTCACCTTAATGTCCTTGTAAGTTCCTGCAATGGCCGCGTCATTGGACGGAGGCACATAGCCCACGATCATAGAATGATTCTGCCGCTGTGTAATCTCCAGCTCCGCAAACAGTGCCGCATTGTACAGCGTAGTTGCTATCTGGCAGACTCCTCCTCCCACGCTGTCCACCACCTGGCCGTTCTCATAGGCCGCCGCCGTGGCATAGCCGTTGGCTGTGGTAAAAGGCTGCATACACTCATAGCCGGACAGCGTCTCCCCGGGCATCAGCACACGGCCGTTAATCTTACCGGCTCCCACCTGTAAATTGGTGGCTCTGGCCCGGCTGCTGCTGCTGAAGTCTGTGGAAAAAGTCCCCAGCACATCCTGGATCTGGGACAGAAGTTCGGTAGTCTTGGCCGGCTTTGTAACTTCCACAGCTGCCTCTACCCAGACAGGCTGACCCAAATCTCCCTCCAGCCCTTCGTACAGAGCTTCCATGGTCTGTTCCCAGTTAACCGCCAGCCCGTTCTGGGAAGGGGTTATTACAAACTGGCCGTTCTCCCTGACAATGGATGCGTCCGCCGGCTCCCTCAGAAGAGGGGTGCACAGCTCTTCCACCACCTTCTGCACGGCGCTGTCCTCCGCCTGCAAATCCAGCGCCGCGTTAACAGGGTTCCTGCTTACGTCTTTCTGTTTCATGTAGCGCTGTATAATATTGCCTGTATGGTACTCTTTAACAGTCTCTTCCACAACATTCGGATTATTCCAGTAAAATCCCAGGCCTGCCACTGTAGTTGCCACGATATCCCCGTCCACGTCAAAACTCACGGTCTGTGCACACATGGCTGCCACCCGCTCTTCTACCTGCCGCCTGGCTTCCTCCTCCTCAAGGCCTCCCAATTCCCGGCCTCCCACTGAGATCCCTTCCGGCACCACGGCGGCCTGCCCCAAAACAGGCCTGCCCAAAGTAAACAACATAACTGCAAGGCCTGCCGCCCATATCCGTTTTTTCATAATCTCTCCCTTTAACCCACTACGTTTGAATCTCTCTTTAGTAGTTCAGGGCGCTTAAAACCATAGGCGCCACCATCGCCAAGACAAGCAGGATCACAATGATGGACGAAACGATCTTCCTGTTCTTTTTATTATTGAAATCAAACAGCATCTGCATTCACCTCTTTACTATTCTTCCGTACTGTGGCCTGATTCTATCCCGGTTTTCCAAACCTTTTTCTCCGGCCTTTCTATCATCCGCACAGTCAGATTTATTTTATGCTATTTTGGCCGTTCATGCAAGACCTCTTTTTGTCTTTTTTAACTGCCATCTCATCTGCCGTTACTGTTCACTGGTGCCCAGCAAACAGTAACCATCTGCCTACTTCTGTGGCTTTGGCATTGTGGTTTAAAGGATCCCGTTCTTTATAGTCAAACAGAATCATCCTTCCGTCGCTTAAAACCTCCAGATGGGCCATCTTGCTTACCTGTCCGGGGCTATAACCCTCATATCCTTTCAAATACCTGGCGTTTGTGCTCTCCTCCGCAAAAAAATTGCGGATCGCCTTTTTAAAGGGGCTTTGATCACCTGCAAATCCCGGCCGGCTCTTTACGTTTTCCCGCAAATACAGATCATACGTCAGAAGATCTCCGTATTTTTTTATGTCTCCGGGATAGTTTTCCTTCAAAAAGCCGTACAGTATTTCATAGCGGGCCAGCCGGCTGTGGCTGATCCCGGTCAGTTTCCTGGCCTCATAATAATTTCCTATTTCCCTAAACATGGCATATGGAGAATCCCATTGGGAATCCAGCGCCTGTAACGTGTGGGTAAACTGGCGGCTGTTATGGTAAACCTCCACCATCTCTTCCACCAGCTTCAGTTCAAGTATGGCTTCATAATCCAGCCATCTGGTTGACAGAACTTCATACGGCGGTTCTTCATGATAACACAGCCCATAATCTTCCCCGGCCTCTGCCATATAAGAGCCCTTCAGCACTTTCAGGAATCCCAGCTGAAGCTGATCCGGCTTCATGCGGTATACTCTGTCAAAAGACAGTCGGAAACTCTCGTAATCCTCGTAGGGAAGTCCTGCGATCAAATCAAGATGCTGATGGATATTGCCGGCTTTTTTAATAAACGCCACCGCTTTTTCCAGACGCTCCAAATCCATGGTTCTGCGAATCTCCCTGATTGTCCGCAGATTGGCAGACTGCACTCCGATCTCCAGCTGGACAAGCCCCGGCCTCATCTGCCTAAGTATGTTCAGCTGTTCTGAGTCCATGAGATCCGCCGATATTTCGAAATGAAAATTGGTCACTCCGTTATCGTGTTCCAGAAGATATTTCCAGACAGCCAGGCTGTGACTCCTTTTACAGTTAAAGGTCCTGTCGACAAATTTTACCTGGGGCACCTTTTGTTCCAGAAAGAAATCCAGTTCCCTTTTTACCAGCTCCAGGCTTCTGAAACGCACCGTCTTATCAACCGAGGACAGGCAATAGCTGCATGAGTACGGACACCCCCTGCTGCTTTCGTAATAAACAATCCGATGCTCCATCCCCTCCAGGCAGCTGTAGGGAAAGGGAATCTCGTCCATGGAAAGAAGTTCTCTCCGGGCCGTTGTTATAATCTGCCCCGAACTACTGCGGAAAACGATTCCGGCAATGTCTTTCAGGCTGCCACATACTTCCCCGGCATCTGCCCCTTGGGATGTTTTGCGGTCTTCCTCCTGCTGATAGCAGGCCGCCAGTTCGGCGAAGGTCGCCTCCCCCTCTCCTGTCATTATCCCGGCCACTGCCCTTTCCTCCCAAAGGATCTGAGGCGCATCATAGGATACCTCCGGCCCTCCCAGCCAGATTATCACATCCGGCAGTACTTTGACCAGGTTTCTCACCAGCCTCTTCACATAAATGATATTCCAGACATAGCAGGAAAATCCTACTATATCCGGTTTTCTCCTGTATATATCCTGTAAAATACCATCCATCTGATGGTTTATGGTATATTCCCCGATTTCAATCCGGCAATTAAGCCGCTTTTGGGCATAAGCCTTTAAGCTGTAAATCCCCAGATTCGAATGGATATATTTGGCGTTAATAGCCGCTAGCAGTATTTTCATAATCAATCAGACTTTCATAATGTGGTAACCCGCCGCCTTTGTCAGCCGGTTCATAATAGCCTGCCCCAGGTTCTCTCCCCAAAAGCTCTCCGAGTAAATTGTATCCACATCCAGGCTGTCAAATTCTCTCAGAATCCCAAACAGGTTGTGCGCAATAGTCTCCTCCCTGTTTCTCTGTCCCAGACTTCGGATCACTGCACTGTCCGGATACAGGTTTTTGGTCTCATCTGTACAGATAATCCCTGCTTTCCGGCCTTTGTCTCCGCTCCAGGATACAAGGTTTCTAATGGTATTCACCACGTTTATGCTTACCGGCCCTCCGTTCCAGTCCCTGTCCTCCACCAGCGTCAGCTCTGCCTTAGGCGCATAATGGCGGTATTTCATGCCGGGAGCCTTTGGTTTTATGCCGGCTTGTACCGGGCCTGCAATAGCCGGATCTATCTCAACCTGCCCCACAATCCTGCAAAGCATCTCCAGGGTAACGGCCCCGGGCCTTAAAAGCATCGGTATCTCTTCCGTCACATCCACAATGGTGGATTCCACGCCTATCCCTACGGGCCCTCCGTCCACAATGATCTCAATCCGGCCGTCCATATCCTGATATACATGCTCTGCCGCTGTGGGGCTGGGGCGTCCGGATGTGTTGGCGCTGGGGGCTGCCACCGGCACCTGTGACAGTTCTATGAGACGGGCTGCCACGGCATCGTCAGGCATCCTGACCGCTACCGTATCCAATCCTCCCGTTGTGGCGTAGGGCACAACGCTGCTCTTTGCAAATATCATGGTCAAAGGCCCCGGCCAATATGCATCCATCAGTTTCCGTCCTGTTTCCGGAATCGTTTCTACAAGCTGATCAAGATCTGATTTTTTTGATATATGGATAATTAACGGATTGTCCGATGGGCGGCCTTTCGCGGCATAAATCCGTGAAGCGGCCTGCCCGTCCAGAGCATTGGCTCCCAATCCGTAGACTGTCTCCGTCGGAAACGCTACCAGCCCTCCATCCCTGAGAACCTGAGCGGCCTCCAAAAGAGCCCCGTCTTTCAAAGCTTCTCTGTTAACTGAAATCACCTTGGTTTTCATATAGCCCCTTTCTTTTCTCTGTAATGATATGGCTGCCAGGTGACATTTTACCACAAACCGGACAGACAATGCAACCGTGCAGGCCACAAGTTCTTTTTTTACATTTTCTGGATATATTTAAAACAACACTCTTCTTGGGAGCAGATTTTGAAATTTACCAAAAATTCTTTACTGTCCGGTGCTCAGGCCGTTATGACCATCCTGCTTCTTTTCTTTATTTACCACCTGTCGCGTCAAGCCGCAATGCTGACCTCTGCTTCTGCTGTTTCTTCTCCCGGGCCTGTGGTTGTGATTGACAGCGGCCATGGAGGAAGGGATCCCGGTAAAATCGGTATCGACGGCAGCCTGGAAAAAGACTTGAACCTGGAGATTGCCAAAAAATTAAAGTCCTATCTGGAGCAATCCGATGTGACAGTCATAATGACAAGAGATAACGACTCAGGCCTTTATGACAGCAAGGACGACAACAAAAAAATGGCTGACATGAAAGCCCGGTGTGATTTGATTAATCGGACTGCTCCTGCCCTTACCGTCAGCATACACCAAAACAGCTACCATGAAGAACCCGTAAGCGGCGGTCAGGTTTTCTATTACAAAGACTCTGAAAAAGGAAAACGGCTGGCAGAGATCCTGCAAAAAAGGTTTGATTTTGTTCTGGGGGAAAACAACCGGCGCACTGCGAAACCCAACGCAAATTATTACCTGCTTCTCCACGTCCGTTCACCCATTGTCATTGTAGAATGCGGATTTTTAAGCAATCAGGCCGAGGCATCCCTGTTAAACACGCCGGAGTACCAGGATCGTCTGGCATGGACAATTCATATGGGTATTATGGAATACTTAAACGCCCAATAACTTTCCCCAAAAGAAAGACGGTACGTCCCTTTTGCCGTACCGTCTTTCTTTTATCAGATTCCTTTTATGGTCTTCTCTTTTCATTGTAGTCCACCACCGCATCCTCCAGTATTTCGTTCATATACATGGCCAAAATGCTGGTGCGCTCATATTCCTGCCACACTTCATAATAAGGAGCCGCCATCACATAATCCCGGATCTCGTAGGCTCTGCCGGCCACTGCCTGTACATTTAACATGGCATACAGTTCTGCCATGTTCCGTATCTCATCGGGCCCCAGTTCCTTTCCCTCAAGTTCCTCTCTGGCCTTCTCATAAAAAAACTTCTGTAAAAATTCATCGGCATACTGGTCGAAATCCTGCAGGTTCCGATCCGGATTGCCTTTCCGCTCCGCCCAGTCTGTCACGTTTGTCATTTCTGTGCTGTAAAAATAATTTTCCGGTCCGAAAAACTGCAGCACTCCGTATTGGCAGGGCGAGACGGACAATGCCGAAGTCACAATCTCATCAATCTTATATCTCCGGGATGATTTGTAATGCTGCACATGAAGATGTCCGCTTAAAAATAAGCCCACCTCCCACTCATCCAGCTTCCGTTCCAGTTCTTCCGCATGTTCAATGGTACAGTCTTCTTCATAAATCCGGCTCTCGTCCAGCAGATTGTGATGGCTGACGGCAATAACCCGGCGCTCTTCATTCCATGCGTCTTCCATCACCTTGTCAATCCACTGGTAGGTATCGTTCCGGATCATGCCTCCCACCAAAGCGCCCTTTTCATACTGACAGCTGTCCAGCATCAAAAGCCATGTTCCGTCTATCAGTTCATATGTATAGCTCAGGGAGGCAGGATCTCTGCTTACAGCTTCCCCATAGCCGAAATTTTCGTAGATTTTTACAAACTGTTCCGGACTGGTGGGCTCGGCCGGAATCCTGTCATTCCCTTTAAACGAACATGCCTTGGAATTGTTAATGTCGTGGTTGCCGGGAATTACCGCCACCCCAATCCCTGCGTCTTTTACTCGCTGCAGCTGTTGGGCCAGCACCTCCTGGCTGACGCGCTCCCCGTTCAGGGTCAAATCACCGGCAAGGATCAGCACCTGGGGCCTTCTCTCTATAACCTCCTCTAAAAATGCGTCAGTAATCTCCCATACATAGGAAACCATCTTCCCATCCTCTGTCTCGGCCATCTCCTGAAAAGCACTTCCGAAGTCTGTCAGTTCTTTGGCCAGATAATGGATATCGGATGCGATCACAATCTCCGGATTTACCGTCCGGGTCTCGGTGCCAAGTTCCGGCAGATGCAGCGCTTCGATTGTAGTTTCCTCCGGGGGAAGATCCGGCGCCGTAGGCCCCTCCTCCCTGTCCTCCTCCGTGTCTCTTTCTATTATGATATCTGATCCCGCCACAGGTTCTCCCTGTTGTCCCTGAAGACGGGAACATCCCCCAAGTGCCAGCATTCCCACACACAGGCACAATAGTTTTGTCTTTTTCATGTAACCGCCTCTGTCATTCATTTACTTTCACAATATCCCAAATAGCTTCCGGCTCAAATCCCAATTTCCAGCACGCTATACCTGCCAGATCATATTCTGTAATCAGATCCTTTTTCAGCCCCAGTGAAACGCTTTCTTCCATCCAGACCATTTTCAAGCCATCCTCTGTGGCCAACTCCCCATAGTACTGCCCCAGTTCCTCCTGCCAGTACAGTTCCACATCATTTTCTTCAACCCATTTTAAGGCGTCTCTTATTCCCACTGCTGAAGATGTTGTGCTGCCGTCCTTTTCCGTCCAGATCCTGGTGTAAAAGGGCACTGCATTGATCACCTTCTCTTTAGGAACCAGCGCCAGGGTATTCTCTATGCCTTCCTTTACGAACAAATAGGATGCCACCGATCCGGCCTCCCCTCCGGCGTGATGCTCGTCATAGCCCATAATGATTACATAATCTGCCACCCGCCCCTGCTCTGCCCGGTTATAAAAGGAAGTATATGCAGTGGGAACATAATTGTCCACAGACAAAATAATCCCTTCATTCCGGCATGACACTGACAGTTCCCGGATAAACTGGACGTAATGAGGGCCGGCCTCCGGTTTAATGCCCTCAATATCCAGATTGATCCCGTCTAAATCATAGGTCTTTACATCCTCCATCAGGCTGGCTATCAGGTTCTTCCGTACGGATGTCCGGGCAAACAGGATCTCTGAATTTACATTCTCTCCCATATTGAAGTTATCCAGGGCCGCCCATACCTGCATCCCCATTTCATGAGCTTTATCCACATAGCTGCGGCTGGCATAGGAATGATACGCCCCGTTATTGTCCGTCAGAGAAAACCATGTGGGAGCTATGACATTGACCCCGGATGTATTGGCTGTCAGCTGTTCCATGGCATCGTTAGCATTCTCAGAGGTAATCTGATGCCAGACAAGGCACACTTTCTCGTCCATGGAAATATTCGTATATTCCGGCATCTCCACGGTACACGGGTGTTCCCTGCTTTTTATGGATCCAACAGCTTTATTTTTTAAATATCCTGTATATCCGTCCGGCGTCTGGACATGTGTCCAATCCTCCGACTGTTCCAGAATAACAAATTCCCCGTTTTTCTCTACATACGTCAGGATGGGGCTTTTAATACCTGCCTTTACCCTCACTGCCGATCGTTTAGCTGCCGTGCCGATTTCATAAGGCTCCCACCGGGTATCCAAATAGATCCTCTTGTGTTCTTCACCTGTATAGCTGACCGTATCAACTGCCGTATAATTGTTGATGAGGCCAACTGAAAGATAAATTTCGTCCCCCTCGAAAAGCATAAGAGGCGACCCCAAACTTCCGACGGTTTGCCTGTCAGCATACACAATGCTGTCCGGAAGCGCATAGACCAAAAGCTGTTCCGTATGGTCCCAGTAAAACTTTTCGTTAATATACGCATTAACCCACTCCAGAGGCAGGTAACTCTGCCCCTCTCTGGTAATCCCTTTCACCTCCTGCAGTTCCCCGTTTAAAAAAACCGCAGTCTCCTCTCCGCGGACTCCCAAGACCTGCCCTAAATCTGCCGGCTCTTTTGTAGGGATAAAGCGTTTTGCCACCAGCCAGCCTGCTGCCCCTGCTATGGCCAGAATCATCAGCATTATGGCTATAAAAACCGGAATCCGTTTTTCCTTCAAGCTTCTTCCTCCTGTGCCTTCCGTGTTCTTGTACATTGTTTTTAGTATATCATATTTTCGCCGTCCTGCATCTTAAGTTTTCTTTAATCCCTTTTCGTTTTCCCCTGCCGGAGATAAAAATGCGGCGTGGCAAGCCACACCGCACAGTTCCGCCTCCTTTTTCTTTTGGCTGCAGGCTGAAGCTGATATTCTCCGGAGGCGGAACACATATCTGACTACCGGTTATAGACCCGGTCAAAGTGAATTTCTGTTAAGGTCCCCTCCTCACTTCCTATATAGTCGCACATGTAAAAGGCACCGTCCTCCTGGATTTGAAAAATCTTGCTCCAGTCTTCATCTTCCGCCTTTTCCCCGTCAATATAAATGGGTATGCCCCTGGATTCAAACCGCCTGAATCCGTCCACATACTGCCTCTGTTCCTCCACACTGTACCCTTTCATCTGACTTTCTCCTCTTTATCTTTGGATGCTTCTCTTTTTCTTCCTTTTCAGAAGGTTTTTTCGTGACACATTGCCTGAAAAAGAGCTTTGCATAAACGTTGTCTCCATCCATTCCATCAGTTCCCGGGTTACAGTAAAAGCATCTGCTGAAAAAGGGATTCTTAAAATCTTGGGATTTTGCCGTTTATTCCATTCTCTTCTGGATTCCTCACTTCCAAAAACCGTCAGAAATTGCCAGCTTACGCTTTTAGCCTCTTCCTTTGATTCTGCTATCTCCTTAAATGCTTCCATCTGCCACTCACTGAAAGACATAACGATCCATACAACGCCGCACCTTGTCAGCTCTATATACACCTGTTCCTCAATAGAGCCGAAATCAATCAGTATCTCCTGGTACCCTGCCTTCAGACATTCTACCAGCCTGCTGCCATCTGCCTGAGGATAATAATCCACATCCTGAATCCGATAACAGCTTATGTCCCTCAATTGTCCCGTACACATCCTCCCTAAGCGGCCAAAGTCTCCATGATTGTTCCATTCCAGCACTGCTGTCTTTTTCCCCTCGGCTCCCCGTAAATAGTTGGCTGCCAAAAGGGCAAGATGGGTAACCCCCACACCTTTCCCGGCTCCGGCAATTCCGGTGATTCTTGTTTCCTTTTCCCTACAGGCAGAACTTATCCTCGCAAATTTCGTTTCTTCCGCCGCCTCTCATAACCATTGTCTCCTTTTAAAATACCTGCCCTTTTCACCAGTTCCTCAAAAAAATCCCGCTCCCCCTTTCCAAGTCTCCACGGATCCTTAAAATACGGTACCTGAAAACAGCAATCCGGGCTCACTCCCACAGGAAAATCCGGGCTCATCCCAGACACAACGCCATTGTAAAGCACTGCAAATCCTCTGCCTGCCCCCAGTTCTGCAATTGCATGGGCGCCGGCATCCTGCTCCCACCATTTACCGCCGTGTACCAGCCATAAAGCTGCAGTATCCTCAGCTTCCCGCACCGTTTTCCACTGTAATCCATAATCGCGGATAACCAACGGATACTCCACCGGCTTTAAACGAACCGAAGCCCCATAAAACGGCTTCATGGCAATCCCTCTTATCCTGTAAATACCATAAGAATCCTTTGTACTTCTGCAGCGAAATGCCATGGCCCTGACATCGCCGGAGTGATTCTGTTCCTCATAGAGTGCCTTATAGCCTGCCTGATTCAGATACTTGGTCAGCCCCACAGCCAGATGCGTTGTTCCGGCCCCAGGGCGGCTTCCTGCCAGAGCTAATATAAGAGATGATGATTGGTTTTCTTTGAAAACACCTGTTTGAGAATACAGAGTTTCTAATTCCTGTTTTAGTTCGGGGATTGATGGATAGCGCCGGGTTTTTTCTTCGCGCACACAGATTTCGATAATTCTGCCCAGGGCTCTGTCATCTATGGGGGCGGCCCCATCTCTTATATGCCCTGTTAAAAGATAGTATAGAAGAGCTCCGATCTGATAGATATCAGTGTAAGTTCCCACTGCACCTCCCGTTTTTTGTTCAGGTGCACAGAAACCAGGAGTCCCGTATCGAACCAATGACTCATTGACCTCATAAAACCGGCCTGCGTGATCAAAATCCAGCAATCTCACATAACCATGACAAAATAACAGATTCCTGGGCTGCAAATCCAAATATAAAATAGGGGTTTCTCCTGCGGAATGCAGGTAATGCACCAGGTCACAGACTTGAATTCCTATACGGATGACTGTTTCCCGGTTCAGATGTCCCTGGCCTTTCACCAGGTCATAGAGAGTATCTCCCTCAAGATATTCTTCAATGAGATAACTGTTGCTGCAATCTTCTTCCAAATCGTACACCACGGGAATGCCGGGATGGCTCAGAGAGGTTAAAAGAAGAGCTTCCTTCTTGAACTGCCCGTAACCGGCCAGAGACTTGGAAACCTTCTTAATTGCACGGTATTCTTTCAGTTCCTGATGGAATGCCAGATATACAGTCCCGCTTCTCCCATGTCCCAATGTACGTATTAATTGATATTTTCCAAACAGAACGGTGTTCTCTATCGATCCACCTCCTTTGTCCAATATCATCTCTTATGATAGTATCTTAATATACTTTACGGGTTTTGGCAATGGTTAATTTACATTTATATAAATTTTTTCAAAATTTTTTTACATAGCAATTGCTATTTGACCGTATTCTATAGTATAGTATGGTTGAGATATTTTATACCTTACCGTTAGGCCAAAGCCAGATACGGCGCCAAAAAAGGCATGTATGAAAAAAGGAAGTGACCTTATAATGAAAATAGAACGCATTAATGACAATCAGATCCGATGCACCCTCACCAGCTTTGATTTAAGCGTCCGCAACTTAAATCTGGGGGAGTTGGCATACGGCAGCGAAAAAGCCCGCGGACTGTTCCGCGAGATGATTCAGAAAGCTTCCAATGAAGTGGGCTTTGAGGCGGAGGACATCCCTCTTATGGTGGAAGCCATTCCTCTTTCCAATGAAAGTATTATGCTGGTAATCACTAAAATTGAAGATCCGGAAGAGCTGGATACCCGTTTTTCCAAATTCTCCCCGTTCTCGGAAGATTCCGCAGATACCCTCTCCCATTTAGCCAGCGAATTACTGGAGGGGGCCGACGGGCTGACCAAGCTGTTGGGAGAGCATCTCTCCTCCCTCCTTTCGGATAACACCCTGACGGGAGCGGAATCGGAATCCCAGTCCGATTCCCCCTCCATACGGATCTACGCCTTTAACAGCCTTGACATGGTTTCGGAGGCCGCCCGGGCGGTAAAAGAACTGTTCGACGGTGTCAACACCCTGTACAAAAAGCCTGACACGGCCCAGTATTACCTTGTGGTAAAAAATGAAGGCTGTGATTCCCTGGCTTTCAGCCGGGTATGTAATATACTGGCCGAATTTGGATCTAAGATCCACCATGAATACGCCAGCGAGGCCTACTATGTGGAGCATTATGAAGTTATCTGCCCAAATCGGGCCCTTCAGGTATTTTCTGATATCTGATGATTTATATTATGTAAAAAACCGCCTGCGTTCCGGGCAGACGGTTTTTTTGTGGTTTTATCCCCGACGGGAATCAGCGATCAGCCAGAATCTCATTCATCTTGGATACCAGATCATCGCAGTCAATTCCATGAACATAACATGCTTCTTCAAGGCTCTCTCCCTGAGCGGACGGACATCCTAAACAGTGCATTCCGGCACCCATCAGCATCTGCGGAATCAGCTCGTCCATCTGAACCAGCTGGCCTATGAGCATTTCTTTATTAATCTGCATGGGTAACTCCTCCTTTCCATGTACTATCACTACTATAATACTTTTCCCTGAGCTTGGCAAGCATACATTGCTTTCAATTTTAAACAATTGCACCTGCAATTTCCTCTTGAATATTCACCGATTATAGTATAAAATAATCACATATGTATAGAATATAAGGAGGTAAGAATTATGGCACGTGTTATCAGTGATGCTTGTGTATCCTGCGGAACCTGCGAGGGCGAGTGCCCGGTAGGCGCTATCTCTATGGGAGACGGGCAGTATGTTATTGATGCAGATGCTTGCATCGACTGCGGTGCTTGCGAAGGCGCCTGCCCAACCGGCGCTATCAGCGAAGCTTAATAATATCCACAGATACTTATAATGCCTCTTCCGCTTCCGGAAGAGGCATTTCTTTAACTTTCCAAATCAATATTTCCTTAAGGAGGCTCCATGACCAAACCTCTTATCGGCCTGACACCCGGCCACAACACCGACAGTCAGGATGTATTCCTGCGCCCCACCTATCTGAGGGCCATTGCAGCAGCCGGAGCTATCCCCTTTATGCTTCCTCTGGAAGCCGGGACTGATGATTACAGGCAGATGGCCCGCACTTTTGACGGTTTTGTCTTCACCGGCGGCCCGGATCCCCATCCTTCCCTTTTTGGGGAAGAGACCCATGAGCACTGCGGCCAGATTTCGTCAAAACGCGATGCCATGGAACTTGAACTGCTATCCCGGGTTATAGCTGCAAAAAAGCCCATTCTTGGCATCTGCCGCGGAATCCAGATTATAAATGTGGCATTGGGAGGAACCATCTATCAGGATATTCCCAGCCAGTTTTACGGTGCTGTGGATAAAAAGCCGGCCTTCCCGCTGGCCCACAGGCAGCCTTACGACTACAGAATTCCTTCCCACACCGTAACCATTGCCCCCCAAAGCCGTCTGGCCCGGATCTGCCGCTGCAATTCTCTTAAGGTAAACAGTATGCACCACCAGGCTGTTAAAACGCCGGCTCCCGGCTTAACTGTCTGTGCAACAGCCTCCGACGGGCTCACCGAGGCGCTGGAAATGCCGGGATACCCGTGGCTTTTAGCTGTCCAGTGGCATCCCGAACATCTGTGGGAAGACGATCCGGCTGCCGCCCTTCTGTTTCAGAGCTTTGTTAACGCCTGCCTTCCCCCCTGCTAAAACAGTTTTTTTCCGCTTTTTCCGAATTTCTTTTTCTTAAAAAAGGGCACTTTGGTCGCGGCGGCTTCGGCGCGGCCTTTTCCCTGTCTTTGGTAGGCGCGTATGGTTTCGTCCAGCTGTTTAAAACGTTCTTCCTCCTTTTCGTCGCTGACCCGCATCAGATATTCTACCTCTTTCATCACCTTATCCGTCACGTCTTCGCTGACCGTATCACTGACTTCACGGGCAAGCCTGTCTATATTGGCATCCATAGCCCGTCCTATGATGTGATTCATGACGCTCTGGAACCGGGCCATCTTTTCTGCATTCAATTCTGCAGTTTCTGCCTTGTGCGCCACCACTTCTCCGTCACGACGGCCTGTCTGAAGCGGATTCGCCACAGATTTCTGCTGGGCTTTCTGCATATCCGCCGGCTTCTGCTGAGAAACCGGTTCTCTTACATCCCTGTTTTCCTCCCTTTTCTCCTCCTTCTTCACCTTTGGCGGCTCTGTCTTTCCCGTATCCGCGGCTTTCTTTGTACTGTTGTCCTTCACGTTCTCCCTCCGGACTTCCCCTGCCTGTCCCACTGCCGCTTTTTCCTCCTTGGAACCGCCTTTTCCTGCCCTCTCTCTCATCGGCCCCTCATTCCAAGCTGCCTTCATATCTTCCTCCATATAATCTTCGGTGATGGTAATCTCCCCCATAGCACCTGCCATTTTGTTCAAAGCATTTTTGATCGCTTTCAGCTGGTATCCCTTCTCCTTCAGTTCTTTTATCTGGCGAAATAAGCGGATATGATATTCCGTATAATAGCGATGCCCCATATCATTTCTTGGAACCTCCAGCTCCAGCTCGTCCTCCCAGTACCTGAGAACGTGAGATTCCACATCCACCTGCTTCGATGCATCTGATATGAAATAATGTACCTCAGCCATGACATCCTCTCCTTTTGTCTCCATAATTTCATACTCTGCCCTTTTGGGACATACCTTACCAATATTATATGAACGGCTCCGGTATATTATGCCAGAAAATTCAAAAATGGAACCGGCTGCTTTACAGCGCGCACCCTGAAAAACAAAACCGGGACATTCACTGTCCCGGCTGTCTCGTGGCATTGGCAAATTTAGTATACTGAGGCATCCAAACCAGGTTCACGGTTCCGATTGGGCCGTTACGCTGCTTGGCAATGATCACCTCCGCCATATCCTTCAACTCAGTATCTTTGTTATAATAATCATCCCTGTATAAAAACATTACCACATCAGCATCCTGCTCTATGGCACCCGACTCCCTTAAATCAGAAAGCATGGGGCGGTGATCCGTCCTGGTCTCACAGGCCCGGCTTAACTGGGACAGCGCCACCACCGGAGCCTGCAGCTCCCTGGCCAGCGCCTTTAAAGAGCGGGAGATCTCTGATATCTCCTGCTGGCGGTTATCGCTGCCTCTTCCGCTTCCGGTCATCAGCTGAAGGTAATCAATAATCACCATGCCGATTCCGTATTCCAGCTTCGCCTTTCTGCATTTGGAGCGCAGCTCCGTAATGGAGATACCCGGCGTGTCGTCTATAACCAGCTTTGAACTGCCGATAATGCCTACCCCCTCCACCACTGCGTCCCAGTCGGAATCTGTCAGGGTTCCCGTCCTCAGCTTCTGTGAATCAACATTGGACTCCATGGACAGCATACGGTTAACCAGCTGTTCCTTGGACATCTCCAGGCTGAATAACATACAGGGGATTCCTCTGCGCACCGTCACATAATCCACCACATTCAGCACAAACGCGGTCTTTCCCATGGAAGGACGGGCCGCAATCAGGATAAAATCCGACGGCTGAAATCCGGAAGTCTTATAATCCAAATCTATGAATCCGGTGGGAACGCCTGTGACAGTCTCTTTTGTCTTGGAAGCCTTTTCAATATTTTCCAGCACATTCAAAGCAACCTGCCGGATAGGCACAAAATCGCCGGAATCCCGGCGCTGAAGCAAATCGAATACTTTTTTCTCCGTGTCTGCCAGAATTGTCTCAAGAGACTCCCTGCCCATATAGCAGTCATTGGCAATCTCCTCATTGACTTTTATCAGCCTTCTTAATACTGCCTTCTCCATAACAATATTGGCGTAATATTTTACATTGGCAGAGGTGGGCACCGTAGTGATAATATCTCTGACGAATTCCAGGCTGCTGACCTCGGGCGGAACGTCTTTTTCTTTTAAACGATCCTGAAGGGTCACCAGATCTACCGGTTTCCCTTCATTGAACAGTTCCGTCATCGATTCAAACATAATTCCATACTGATGCTGATAAAAATCTTCTGCAGCTACTATCTCAGACGCCGTGATAATAGCCTCCCTGTCCATAAGCATGGAACCGATTACTGACTGTTCCGCCTCAATACTGTGGGGAAGCACCCGTTTTATCAGGGCCTCATCCATCCTGTTCTCCATCCCATACACTCCTCACAGGCAACTCTTTTGCGTACTGTTCACAGGATACCTGTGAACATAACTCTTCAGCTTTCGGGACCGGCTCTCAGGCTTCCGTAACCTTGACAGCCAGTTTTACGGTCACGTCCTTGTGCAGCTTTACAGGAACCTCATGAGTCCCGAATGTCTTCAGCGGTTCCGGAAGAACCAGCTTCTTCTTGTCAATCTCCAGATTCAGCTGCTCCTGAATCGCTTTGCTGATCTCCTTGCCGGAGACAGAGCCAAAGGCTTTGCCGTTGTCGCCGGCCTTGATAGATAAAGTCACCGGGGACTTCTCAATCTTTTCCCCCAGCTCTTTAGCCGCTGCCAGCTGCTGGGCCGCAAGCTTTTCCTGATTGGCTTTTTTAAGCTTTAAATCATTTAGATTTTTGGCAGTCGCCTCCACTCCCAGCTTTTTAGGAAGGATAAAATTCCTGGCATATCCCTCATTAACCTTAACGATCTCTCCCTTTTTCCCTAATGCCTTTACATCCTCCAGTAATACGATTTCCATTTCAGCTCACTTCTCCTTTCTCAACCATTTCGCTGATAACCCGTTTCACTTTCTCTTTCGCTTCTTCTACCGTAGCTCCCGGCAGCTGAGCCCCGGCAACGGTTCTGTGCCCGCCTCCGCCCAGCTTCTCCATCATCACCTGGACATTGACCTCGTCAATGGATCTGGCGCTTAAATAGATGGTGTTATTGTATTTTGACATGACCACAGAGGCCTTGATCCCTTTAATCTCCAGCAGCTCATTGGCCGCCTGGGCCGCAACAATGGTAGGATTTTCGATGCCCTCCGAGGGGCACACACTGATGGCAAACGCCCCCTGATACACATCTGCCTGGCGCACGGCCTCCGCCCTGGCTTTATAGTCCGACATCTCCTCCCTGAACATCTTCCGCACCCTCGTAATATCCGCCCCGCAGCGTCTGAGATACGCAGCCGCCTCAAAGGTACGGACGCCGGCCTGATTATTGAAATTGTTGGTATCAATGACGATGCCGGCATACATGGCATCTGCTTCCTGGGGCTTGATCCGGATTCCGTCCGAAATATACTGCAGAACTTCAGCCACCATCTCGCAGGCAGAGGAAGCATACGGCTCCACATAGGACAAGACTGCGTTGGTGATGATCTCACTGCTTTGGCGGTGGTGATCCAGCACCACAACCGTCTTCGCCAGCGTCAAAAGCTCAGGGGCATCCGTGATGCTGGGGCGGTTTACATCCACCACAACCAACGCGGTGTTGGCGTCCACCAGATCACATGCCTTATCTCCGCTGAGGAACAGATCATCCGGATAATCCGGATTGTTCAGAAACCGTTCCATCATCGGGCGCACCGACGAGGTAATATCATTGATCACAATATGGGCTTTCTTGTTCAGTGACGTGGCTATACGGTATATGCCTATGGAAGCCCCGAAGGAATCCACATCCCCCAGCTTGTGCCCCATGATCATCAGGCTGTCTTTCGTCTCGATAAGTTCCCTGAGAGCATGGGCCTTTACCCGCGCTTTAACCCGGGTAGTCTTTTCCTGCTGCTGGGATTTTCCTCCAAAATATTCAATCTTATCCTGTTCTTTGAGAACCGCCTGATCGCCGCCCCGGCCAAGAGCCATATCCATGGCCATCCGCGCCAGCTCATAATTCTGGCTGTAGGTGTCGCCGCCCCGGCCAAGTCCGATACTTAAGGTTATGGACATCTCATTGCCAATGTTGACGGCTTTTACCTCCTCCAAAATCGAAAAACGCTGTTCCCGCAGTTCCTCTACATATTTGTTCTTGATGGCAAAGAAATATTTGTCCTTTTCCAGCTTTTTGACAATACCATCCATTCTGCTGATATATTTGCTGATCTTCCGCTCGATAAGGGCCATAAGAAGGGAACGGCGGACCTCCTCCACGCTGGCTAAAGCCTCCTCATAATTATCAAGGTAAATGAGACCGGCAACCATCTTCTGATCGTTGACCTCCTGTCCTAAACGAAGAATCTCTGTCTCATCAAACAGATAGACGGTTATAAGCGGTTTATCTTTGGGCAATACCGTAGAACCTGTTCCCGGCTTAATATCGTCGGACTCTATGATTACAGGCTTTAACTCCACCCGGTAAAGGCTGTCTCCAAACGTGCTGTGAACACTGGCGCTTTCCTGCACCTCCGAGAGATACTCCTTTGAAATATCCGGAAACATGCCGGATATATTCTTCACTCCTCCCTTTTCCCCTTTTACAATCTGTGCAAACTGAGTGTTCGTCCACAGGATACGGCCCTCTTCATCTATAATGGCGTAGGGTATGTGCAGATCCATCAGCAGTTTCCGCTGTACCCATGCGTAATCCGCCGAAAATTCTACCAGACCGGCCATGATGCTCTTTCTTTTATATGTGTAAAGAAAAACGGATATGATCAGGTAGAGTATGGTAAATCCGCACATCGCCAGGCCCGCTGTCATATCTATAACGGCAATCGCCACATTCATCAGGATGATCATGACGGAAAGCAGTATGGGCCACTGCAGATAGACGCCCAGCTGGCCTGTTATTTTTTTTCTTGGATTCATGTGACGGTTCTCCTTTCCGCTGCTGGGGGATCGTGACAAAAAAGGCTCTCCCACAGGCTTTCCTGGATATTATACCACACCTGTTAATTTTCGTCTATAAACCACGGGATAATTTCACCGAACATGTGTTTTGTTGTTACTGTTCACAGAACGCATTGCCCTAAAATAAAAAGCCCGGAAAATCAAGCTTCCCGGGCTTCTGCTGCTCAACGATAGATTTTACTCCATAGTATATGGCATAAGGCTGATATGACGCGCTCTCTTAACAGCCACTGTCAAAGCTCTCTGATGCTTCGCACAGTTGCCGGTAATTCTTCTGGGAAGAATCTTACCTCTCTCGGATACGTATCTCTTTAACTTATTCGTATCCTTGTAATCGATCTCACCGTTCTTCTCACCGCAGAATACGCAAACTTTTTTTCTTCTCCGCATACCGCCGGGTCTTCTTACTTTTGCGCCGTCTGGTTTATCACTTTTATTGAATGCCATGAGCTTGTACCTCCTTATATGATATGTTGCGGTTTTCGCCTAGTTGAACGGAAGGCCCTCATCCTCGACCCCGTCCGGAATATTCATGAATCCGTCGCCTATAGCGCTGCCGGGCTCCGGCCTGGGTGCGGGCTGCTGATAACCGCCGCCTGCATATCCTCCGCCTGTTCCGGCTGCGTTCTTGCTGTCAGCGAATTCCTGATCTTCTATAATTACTTCCGTCGTATATACTTTCTGTCCATCTCGGTTGGTGTAGCTGCCAGTCTGGATACGGCCTGAAATCAGGACTCTCATCCCCTGACGGAAGTACTTCTCCGCAAATTCCCCTGCCCTGTCAAATGCCACACAGGGAATAAAATCCGCGGTCTGCTCGCTTCCCTCCTGGCTTCTGCGGCCTCTTCTGTCCACCGCAAGTGTGTACCTGGCAATCGCCATGGAGCGCTCGCCCTGGGAATACCTTACTTCCGGGTCTCTGGTCAGTCTGCCCATTAAGATTACTTTATTCATACGATCCTCTTTCTCTATCGGTTATGCATCCTGTCTTACGCATAAATACCTGATAACCGGCTCCATAATACGAATGTGGGCTTCCACTTCGTTCGGACAAACGGAATCAGACTCGAACTGGATGAAGTAATAAAAGCCCTCTTTCATCTTCTGAATCTCGTAAGCAAGTCTCTTCTTACCCCATTCATCAACGTTAGTCACGGTGCCACCGAAGCGGGTGATATATCCCTGTACCTTCTCAATGGCTGCGGCTCTCTCATCATCTTCGAGTTTTGCGCTAAGAACAACTGCTAATTCATAT
>JAAWLV010000012.1 GCA_022798105.1 Hungatella sp. | reverse complement strand
GTTTTTCTGCTATAGTATGGAAATGATTTTGCACACAATTCTAAATCAATTAACATAATTTTATGATTCATGACCTTTTGACCCCAACATCATGACATTGATTCACTGGTGCCCAGCAAACAGTAACATTATTTTCAAACCGCGCCCACATTCCTGCTCAAAAACAGTTGTATCCGCGAAATAATCCCCTTATAATAGAAGCAGTTCCAAACTATACCACAACACAATCAAGAGAAAGGCAATTCCTATGAAAATCCGAAATCACTTAAGGACACCCGTCATGTTTCTGGGGCTTCTGGCCGCCCTCCTCACAGTCTCCTGCGGTGCACCCCAGACAGACAAAAACACAGGAAGCGCTCCCCCAAAAACCGCCTCCGGACAGACAAAAAACGGACAGGCAGAACCCGGTCCGTCTGATTTTGCCGGCAGGTACGAAAGCTTTGCTCAGGCACACGACGCCTTTACCACCACCCTTACCCGGGAAGAAAACAACGACTACTCTGTTCCCGCGCCTCCCGAAGGCCTTTTTGATCTGGTATCCTATCCTTCCAAAGTCGGTGACCTGGCCGCCTATGTGTCCGGCGACCCCGGCGACGGCCAGAAACACCCCCTCATCATCTGGGTGGTAGGCGGATGGGGCAACGCCATCGACGATTTCCCCTGGGTTTATCCGAATTGGGACAATGACCAGACCGGCTCTGCCTTCTGGCAGGCGGGACTGCTGACCATGTACCCCTCCTTTCGGGGCGGCAACGGCAATCCCGGCCATTATGAGACCCTGTTCGGGGAAGTGGATGATATCGTATCCGCATATGAATACGCGGCCTCACTCCCCTACGTGGACCCGGATCGCATCTACCTGGGCGGCCACAGCACCGGCGCAACCAGGGCCCTGCTTGCCTCCGAATACACGGACCGGTTTCGGGCGGTTTTCTGTTTCGGCGCGGCAGACGAGATCATATACCACAATAACAGCCAGTTCACCTTCGATACGGATATTGAGGAGGAATACATCATGCGCTCCCCCATCCACTGGCTGGACAATATAAAAAGCCCCACCTTCCTAATTGAAGGCAGGGACGGTAATTCAAAGAATCTGGAACGGATGCTGGAAGCTTCCCAGAATGACAACATCCAGGGCTGGGTGATTGAAGGCGCGGACCATTTTTCGGTGCTTGCCCCCGCCACCAGGCTCGTGGCACAGAAAATCCTGGCTGATACCGGCAAGACCCCCAATATCACCCTGACACAGGAGGAACTGGATGCAGCCATGGCGCAGCCCCCGTCCGCCCCCCTGCCTGCAATGACGCCCCGGACCATCGAAAGCCTGGGACTGACCTTTTCCTGCCCCTACCTGTGGGAAATCACCCCCACAGAAGACGATTTCCAGCTGGCTGTGTACTCCCGCTATGAGGAGGACAACCCCTGGGATATGTCGGTGCTTTATCTCACCGCCTACACGCCTGAGGAAGACAACTATCTCCATACCCTGACCGAATACCTGGCCCAGAACGGCTTTTCGGCAGAGGAAATCACCTTAAACGGCCTTCCCGCAGTGGATGGAGCCACTATGCTCCAGAGCGATGATGGAGAAACCTTCTATCAGCGCTATATAGCCCTTCAAAACGGAACCACTGGGGTTGACTTCACCTTCATAGTCCATGAGGATTTTCAGGAGGAGGGGGATGCCATCTTCCAGGCCGTTATTGACAGCATTGTGCTGGGGGATGAACCGTGACCTACTTATTTTCCATAATCTCCACTATGGTCTTCTCCGTCTCAACCATCCCCGGAGAGGCGATAAGCCCCATATGATGCATGGTCTCCTCAGGCGTCCGGCCGTTGATGCCGTGGACATTGTCTATATATATGCCCTCCATGGCAAAGTTCACCGACTGAAAGGCGCTGTCCACGGCAACGATCCCTTTCATGGTGCATCCTTTGTTGCCGCCGTCGCAGATCATGCCTGTCAGGCTGCCGGCCATGTTGTTGAGGGTCATTGCCATCCTGTCAGGCCCTCCGCCCCTTAAGTACACCAGCCCGCAGGCCATACCACTGCCTGCCGCGATGCCGCAGCCGCAGAAGGCCGACAGCCTGCCTGAGTACTCCTTGATATACATGCACACCAGATAGCTGAGAGCCGCTGCCCGAAGAAGCTTCTCCTCAGAAAGCCCTCTCACTTTGGCCGCCCCGTAGAGGGGCATGGTGGCAATAATCCCGTGAGCTCCGGAACCGGTGATGCTCATGGCCGGCTTTTCCAGTCCCAGCACCCTGGCCTCTATGGCGGCGTTGCACAGAAGCGACGCCGTCTTCTGCTCATCCTCTGAGATAATCTTTCCCCCGTTCATCTTAAGCAGGTGAGGGCCATAAGTGGTCCGGGGACTGTTTATCCCCTCCAGGAACAGCTCATAATTCATGGCGAACGCATCCCTGATGAAGCTAACCTCCTCCCCGTCCACCGTGTCCGCATACTCATACAGCTGCTCCAAGGTGTAGGAGTGGATCAGGGGCTGCTGTTTTTTGTCCTTACACTCCGCCTCTTCCTTTGAAAATATCTCCCTGCCGTTTACCTCCACCCTGACGATGTTGGTGTGGGAATCCCTGATGGACACCACGGCTTTCCCGCTGTCCGTCTCCACCGATGCCTCTATGAAGATGCGGCTGGTGATCTCCGTCATCTCCGCCTTCACCATTCCCCGGGCCACCATCTCCTCTGCCGCCTCATTGTCCCTGTCAGTCACGTCCCCCAGGCACTCCAGTCCTTTTTTCGGGTCCGCCGCCAGAACTCCCAGCGCCGCCGCGTAGAGATTGCCCACGTGGGGGCTGCCCGGTATGCCGCAGGTGTAGGCGTTCTTGTACATCCCGCTGTTTAACCGTATGAGGATGTGTTTCACATCCCCCTCCAGGTAAGAGCAGGCCGTGGCCGCCGCAAAGGCGATGGCCCCCGGCTCCGTCACCCCCAGGGCCGGCTTCATATCGTCCTTAATCAGCTTTGTCAGCTCATGCATCTTTTTTCCCTCCCTATCCTTCTGCCAGGTGGCAGCTTACAAAATGCCCCGGCGAAACCTCCTTAAACTCCGGTCTCTCCTCCATGCACCGCGGCGCGGCGTGAGGACATCTGGAGGCGAATTTGCACCCTCTTGGCGTGTCTATGGGGCTGGGTATGTCGCCTTTAAGCATCTGAAGCTTTTTCGTCTTGCTCACAGCCGGATCCAGCTCCGGGATAGCCGACATCAACGCCTTCGTGTAGGGGTGCAGAGTGTGGGTGTACAATTCCTCCGTCTCTGCAAACTCCACCAGGGAGCCCAGATACATGACGCCCACCTTCCTGGAGATGTGGCGCACCATGGACAGATCATGGGCAATAAACAGGTAGGTAAGCCCCAGACTCTCCTGAAGATCCTCCAGCATATTCACCACCTGGGCCTGGATGGACACGTCCAGGGCTGAGATCGGCTCGTCGCAGACGATAAACTCCGGATTCACCGCCAGAGCCCTGGCGATTCCCACCCTCTGGCGCTGGCCGCCGGAAAACTCGTGGGGATACCGGCTGGCGTGATCCTTTCCCAGCCCCACGGTGCTCAAAAGCTCATAGATCCTCTCCTGCCTCTCCTTCCCCGCACACAGGCCGTAGATATCCAGAGGCTCCCCGATAATATCCGCCACGGTCATGCGGGGATTTAAGGATGCATACGGGTCCTGAAAAATCATCTGCATGTTTTTCCGGTAGGGCCACACCTCCCTGGCGCTCATAGGCGCCAGATCCACACCGTTGAACAGGATCTGTCCCGCCGTGGGCCTGTAAAGCCGCATGATGGAATACCCGGTGGTCGACTTGCCGCAGCCCGATTCTCCCACCAGGCCGATGGTCTCCCCCTTATGTATCTTAAAGGAGACGTCGTCCACAGCCTTCACGTACTCGATCTTCTTACCCAAAAGCCCCTTCCGGTTCTCAAAATACATCTTTAATTGTTTAACTTCCAATAAAACCCGGTCAGCCACGGCGGATTCCTCCTTTCTGTGCCTCATACTGCTCCTTTGCCGGCGCCTGGGGATGACACATAAAGCAGCTTACCCGGTGGGTGTCCCCCAGATGCTGCTCCGGCACCTCCATGGCGGCGCAGGCCTTCATGGCAAACCGGCACCTGGGATAAAAAGGACATCCCGCAGGCGGGTTCAGCATGTCAGGCGGCGTGCCCAGGATGGGAACCAGCCTCTTTTTGGCCTCCTCCCCGTCCACCTTGGGAATGGAGTTTAAAAGCCCCATGGTGTATGGATGCCTGGGCTCATAGAAGATCTCCTCCGTAGTACCCTCCTCCATCACCTTGCCGCCGTACATCACGATGATCTTGTCGCAGATGCTGGAGGCACACCCCAGATTGTGGGTAATCAGTATAGTGGCGGTCCCAAGCCTCTGGTTTAACTCCTTCATCAGAGACAGCACCTGGGCCTGGATGGTCACGTCCAGAGCCGTGGTCGGCTCGTCCGCAATCAGCAGATCCGGCTCACAGGACAGGGCCATGGCGATCATGGCTCTCTGGCGCATGCCGCCGGAAAACTCGTGGGGAAAGGAATTGCACCGCTTCTCGGGCGACGGGATCCCCACCAGCTTTAACATCTCCACAGCCCTCTCCTTTGCCTGGGCCCTGGTCATCTTCTGGTGGGTCAGAATCGCCTCCGTTATCTGGTTTCCGATGGTGAACAGAGGATTTAAGGAGGTCATGGGATCCTGGAAGATCATGGAGATCTGATTGCCCTGTATCTTCCGCATCCGGCTCTTGGTCAGTTTCGTCAGATCCTTCCCCTTAAAGAGGATCTCTCCCCCCGTTACCCTGCCCGGATGGGCCAAAAGCCCCATAACCGACAGGCTGGTCACGCTTTTTCCGCTGCCGGACTCGCCTACAATCCCCACGATCTCGCTTTTGTGGACGGAAAAACTCACGTCCCGGATGGCCTTTACTTCCCCCAGATGGGTAAAGAAAGAAGTGTGCAGCCCTTTTACTTCCAACAATTCTTCTTGCATCGTACCGCTCCTCCTGTCTCTACTTTCTCTGCTTCGGATCAAAGGCATCCCTCAGTCCGTCGCTGAACAGATTAAACGTCAAAATGGTTACTGAAATGGCAATGGCCGGGAACACCATCTGGTACGGGTACACATAGATCCCCGCCAGGGCGTCGTTGCACAGGGTTCCCCAGGAAGCCATGGGCGCCGAGATCCCAAGTCCCACAAAGCTTAAAAAGGCCTCGTTGAAAATAGCGCTGGGAATCTGCATGGCGATATTCACCATAATAGGCCCCATCATATTGGGGATAAGGTGCTTGGTGATGATCCGTTTGGTGTCCGCGCCGGTGACAATGGCCGCCTTCACAAACTCCTGCTGCTTTAAGGTCAGGACCTGCCCCCTGACGATGCGGGCCATCTTCACCCAGAAGGTAAGGCCCAGCGCCAGGATGATGGACAAAATCCCCGGCCCCACCACCACCATAATCAGGATCACATAAAGGGTCATGGGAATGGAATCCAGCACATCCACGATACGCATCATAATATTGTCCGTTCTTCCGCCGGCGTAACCTGCGACGGCCCCGTAAAATACACCTACCACGAAGTTTATAAACGCCGCGAAAAATCCCACCAGAAGGGAGATCCGGGCGCCGTAGACGATGCGGATAAACAGATCCCGCCCCAGCCCGTCGGTGCCCAGCACATAGGCCCGGTTCTTAACCCTTACCTGGTCTGTCAGAACCTGGCCGTCGCAGGTAACCTGGGTGCGGGCCAGCCGGTTCTCCAGAATATCCCATGCCTCGGACAGGCTCACCTCCTTCGTGTCCGTACCCTCAAAGTACGCCTTCAGGTAGTCAGCCTTTTTCACTTTGACCATGTCATTTCCGCTTTTTTTCACCGACTTCTCCAGCTTCTTATACTCCTTGAGGCCGTCGGAGTAAAAGCTGTAATCAACCACCACGGATTTCCCGTTGATGTCAAAGTAGTTTTTCTTCTGGGCCATGTCCTTGCGGACGGCATCCGCAAGCCCTTTCAGCTCCCCCTTGGGGCCCACCACCATAAGCGTGTACTGAGGCGTCACATAGATGCTGTTCTCCCCGTCAACCGGGTAGACTTTCATGACTGCGGGAAGGTTGGCCAGGTTCAGATCCTGCTGCTTGTAGCTGTAGGGCCAGAACCAGGGAATGACCACGGCGCCCAGGGTAATGACAAGGATGGTGAACATGGAAATCACGGCGATCTTGTTGGCCTTTAACCGCCGCCACCCGTCCTGGAAGAAGGTGAGGCTGGGCCTCTCAATTTTCTCCGCATCTTTCTCCTCCTGCCCCAGAGGCTCCCACATCTGATCCGGAAGAGTCTTCAACTTGTTTTCATTGGTCATACGTTTCTCTCCTAACGCTTATTGATACTTGATCCTGGGGTCAATCAGCACATAAAGGATATCTACAATCAAAATACAGATCACCAGTATTACGGAGAAAAATACCGTGATCCCCATGATCAGGGTATAGTCCCGGTTTAAAATGCTGGTGGTAAACAAATTGCCGATGCCCGGTATGCCGAACACCTTCTCCACCACGAACGATCCGGTGATGAGAGCCGCAAACATGGGGCCGATGTAGGTGACCACCGGCAGAATGGCGTTGCGCATGGCGTGTTTGCCCAGCACCTTCCACTCCGGCAGCCCCTTGGCCCTGGCGGTGCGGATGTAGTCCTGGTTTAACACATCCAGCGTGGACGTGCGCATCAGCCTGACCACATAGGCCAGGGAAAACAGTGCGCTGACAATAACCGGCCCGATGTATCCCTTCCAGTTGTTCACGCCGTAGGAGGGCACCAGTCCCATGATCTTGCTGAACACGAACAAAAATCCCGTGGCAAACACAAAGCTGGGTATGGTGGCGCCCAGGGTGGACAAAAGCATCAGAAGCCGGTCCACAAATCGGTTCTGGCGCAGAGCCGCAACGATTCCGAAGAACACTCCCACCACCAGCACGATGGCCGAAGCCCAGATTCCGATAGTCAGTGAGTAGGGAAATCCGGAGGAGATAATGTCGTTGGTCGTAAGCCCCTTTTTCATAAAGGAAATCCCGAAATCGCCCTGAGCATAGTCGGACAGGTATTTAAAATACTGCTCCGGCAGAGGGCGGTCCAGCCCGTATTTCGCCTTCATATTTTCAATAATCACCGGGTCCGCCATCTTCTCTGAGGAGAAGGGGTCGCCGGGAATCGCTTTCATGAGAAAGAAAGTGAGGGTCATAATAAACCAAATGGTGATAATCGCGGATACGACCCGCTTTAAGATGTATCGAAGCATTTTGATGCTCCTTTCATATAAGTAAAGAACGGAGGCCGGCAAAGAACATCACCGCCGACCTCCGTTGGTCCTTCTGATTATTCAATCACGCTGGCTTCCTTGAACATAAAGGTGTTGCTCGCAGTCAGCTCCACGTCCTCCACAAGGTCCTCGTTGACTACTGCCGTATAGGACGGATAGTACAGGGCAGTAACCGGCAGATCTTCCATCAGGGCCTGCTCCGCCTCCACCCAGGCATTGTCCCGGTCCGCGCCCTGGGATGCAAGGGCCTTGTCGAAGGCCTCGTCGAAAGCCTTGCTGCCGGGGTTCAGGGTGGTGTCATGGGGAGCGCCGGTGTATTCCTTCCATCTCCACTGGGGAGTGTTGTTGCCGTTCTGAGAGTAGAACAGCTTAATAAGTCCGCTGGCGTCGTAGGGGCTGTTGGTCCAGCCGCCGGTGGCTACCTGGTAATCGCCTTTGTTCTTGGTGGAAGTGAACACGCTGGACTCCTCCGCCCGCAGGGTCACCGTGATCCCCAGGTTGTCCTCCAGCATCTGCTGGATGGCTTCGCAAGTCTTTTTGTCCCTGTCGTTGTTGGCATAGGTGATCTCCAGAGCCGGGAAGTCCTTGCCGTCAGGATATCCGGCCTCCTCAAGCTCCTTCTTTGCCGCCTCTACATTGGCCTGCCGTGGGTTGATGCTGTACTCCTCCGCCGGATAGCCGTCGCTCTCCATAATCCGGAAGGAGCCGCCGTCGGTCTTCTGGCAGGTGGGAGCGATGAAACCGCTGGCCGGCACGCTTCCGTCTTTGAGCACCTGCTCAACAATCTGCTTGCGGTCAATGGCATAGGTGATTGCCCTGCGCACGTGGATGTTGTCCGTGGGAGCCTTGTCCACGTTGAAGTTTAAGAACCTGGCTCCGGTATCCGCGCCGACTATGACATTGGGATCTTCCGCCACGATCTGGGGGATCTGCTCTGAGGGAAGCCCGTCCATGACATCGATCTCCCCGGCCTGATATGCCTGGTAAGCCGTGTTGTCATCGACGATAATGACGGCCTTCACGCCTGCCAGCTTCACAGCCTCCGCGTCGTAGTAGTTGGGGTTTTTCTTAAACAGGAAATGGGAACCTACCTGGAACTCCTCCAGAATGAAGGGGCCGTTGCTGACACAGGTCTCCGGCTTTTTCTCCCATCCCTCCCCTGCTGCCTCCACAACATCCTTCTTCACGGGAAGGTACACGTCGTTGGCCACCAGCTGGGGGAAATAGGGGGTTACGTTCTTCAAAACCACCTCAAAGGTGTAGTCGTCCAGGGCTGTGGCCTTGATGTCGTCGTAGGAGCCGGTTCCGTCAAAGTACTCCTGTCCGCCCACCACGTAGTCCGTAATAGCCTGCAGTGCCTCAGAGGCAAAGTCGGGATCGCAGATCCTTCTCCAGGAATACTCAAAATCCTTGGCAGTCACCGGATCGCCGTCTGACCACTTGGCATCCTGACGCAGATGGAACGTGTAGGTCTTTCCGTCGTCGGATATATCCCAGCTCTCGGCCATGCCCGGCTTGAACCCGTCGGATGTGGACACGGTCAGTCCCTCAAACAGCTGCTTAACGATGGAATCCGATACGGATTCGGAGTTGTTGGTGGGATCCCAAAGTTTCGGCTCCTTATTGATACGCCACACCAGATACCGGCCGGATCCCTGAGAATCCTCCCCGTCCGCGTCTTCCGTATCCTCGTCCTCTGCTTCGGTCTCCTCAGCGTCGGCAGAATCCGCGGTCGCGGCCTCCTCACCGGCCGGAGCCTGAGTTCCAGACGTCCCTGAACCGGAGCTGCATCCGGCCAGCACGGATGCGGCCGCGGCAGTAATCAACAGCGATACTAACAGCTTTTTTTTCATAACACTACCTCCTTTGTGTAAAATTTTACTTATAGTATAATTATTTTTGTTTATTTTGTCAATGCATTGACTTTATTTTCTCGTACGATTATAATATTTTTAGAATACACGAAAGGAAGAACCTACATTATGAGCCAATACAATTTCGACCAGATCATTGACCGGACCGGCACCAGCTGTCTGAAATGGGACGACAGCAAGAGTCCGGATATCCACCCCATGTGGGTGGCTGACATGGACTTCGCCGTGGCCCCCCAGATTCAGGCCGCCATGGAGCGCCGTCTTCGCCATCCCGTGTACGGTTACACCTTCCACAGCGACCAGCTTCTGGATGCCGTCACCTCCTGGGTGGGCCGCCGCTACAGGTGGAATATAGAAAAAGAGTGGGTGGCCTTCAGCCCCGGCGTGGTGCCTGCGCTGTCCATGAGCGTGCTGGCCTTCACCAATCCCGGCGACCGGGTGGTGGTCATGACCCCCGTGTACCGCCCTTTTTACAGCGCCGTCCAGGAAAACGGCCGGACCATCATAAACCATCAGCTGAAAAAGGACGACCGGGGCCATTACACCATTGACTTCGACCTTTTGGAATCCCAGATTGACAGCCGCACCCGGATGATTTTGATGTGCAACCCTCACAACCCGGTGGGCCGGGTGTGGACCCGGCAGGAACTGACCCAACTGGCCGGTATCGCCTCCCGCCATGACCTGGTGGTGGTCTCCGACGAGATCCACGGGGACTTTATCTACTCCGGACACGAACACATTTCCATAGCCTCCCTGTCCCAGGATATGGCCGGCCGCACGGTGACTGCCTACGCCCCCAGCAAGACCTTCAACCTGGCGGGACTCTGTCAGTCCTACGTGGTTATCCCCAATCCCCGGCTGCGGGACGCCTACAGGGCCATCCACGACGAATGCATGGATCTGGGCAGCAATATCTTCGGCATGACCGCCCTCACCGCCGCCTACAACGAGGCCGAGGACTGGCTGGACCAGCTTCTTGTCTACCTGGAGGCCAACTGCCGCTATGCCGTGGACTATATTGGCGCCAACATTCCCCGGATTAAAGTCTGTCCGCCGGAAGGCACTTACCTTCTGTGGCTGGACTGCGGAGATCTGGGCCTTAAGAATGAAGATTTAAACCGGTTCTTCTTAGATAAAGCCAAAGTGAGGATGAACATGGGCTACCGGTTCGGCAGTCAGGCTGACACCTTTATGCGCCTTAACTTCGGCTGTCCCAGGGCGCTTCTGGATGAGGGGCTGTCCAGAATCCGGCAGGCAGTTAAGGAACTCTGACGGGGGACGCTGATTATGAACTGGAGCCGTATTCGCGAACAGCGAAAGAAAAAAGGATACACTTTGGCCCAGGTGGCCAGGGAGACCGGATACAGCATCGGTTATATCTCCCAGCTGGAGAGAAATCAGAAAGAGCCCTCCCTGGCAGCCCTGCGAAAAATCGCCAACTGCCTGGAATGCTCCGAGGTGTGGCTTATCATGGGCATTGAAAACGAGACGCCCGTGTCCGCAGCCCCGGACTCCGACCCTTCCCGCAGTCCCGGATATATCCTCCGCAGACACCAGCGGGTTCCCATGAAGCTTCCGGAGATCGACACGGAGTACTCCATCTTCACCCCGCACAAGCTTCCCGACGGCCAGAACGTCCGCATGACCGGCCTCTATTCCACTTTAAAGCCCGGATGCTGGGTTACGGAGACCATGATCCGCCACCAGAACATGGATGAGACCGTTCTGATCCTGGAGGGACAGCTGGAAGTACATATCGGAACCCATGTTTACAATGCGACGGAGGGGGACTGCCTCTACATCCCTCAGAACACGCTCCACAATTATCTCAACACAGGCCTGGAAGATACCGTGTGCATCGTATTCTTCTCCGACCTGATCTACTAGGAGGATCCGGATTTTATGAACATTTCCTATACGATTGACGGGCATTTTGACATGCTGACAGATGTGTGCAGGAGAAGGAGGCAGGGGGAACATCAGGTTATCCGGCGCCGCTTCTACCCCGCTTTCGCCTCCGGTCATGTGACCGGTGTGGTGGCTTCCATCTTTGTGGACAGCTGCCATCTGCCTTACGGCGCCATGGAACAGGCCATGGAACAGGTGGGCGCCCTCCACTGCGAGATTGAGGAGTCCCCGGATATCCTGATGCTCTGCACCTGTGCTGCGGACTTTCAGACGGCCGCAGACACTGGCCGGGTGGGCATCCTCATGTCCTTTGAGGGGGCTGAGCCTGTGTCCTCCTGCATGGTTCTCCACAGCTTTTACGCTGCCGGCGTGCGGGGGCTGGGTCTGGCCTGGAGCCGCAGAAACCAGGCGGCCGACGGCTGCGATTTCTCGGGAAACCTGAAAAAAGGGGGACTCACCCCCTTTGGCCTGAATTTGGTGCGGGAGGCCGAAACCCTTTCCATGTTCATCGATGTCAGCCACCTCAGCGACGAGGGTGTGGAGGACGTGTTAAACCACACCTGCTGCCCCATCGCGGCCACCCACTCCGACGCCCGCGCCGTGGCTTACAGCAACCGGAACCTGACGGACGGCCAGATGGCTGAGATCGCCCGCAGAGGCGGCATAGCAGGTTTAAACGGCTGCAGCATCATCGCCTCCCAGGTGAAAGAGGAGGCCTGCAGCGAAAAACTGCTGGACCATCTGGATCACATGATCGACGTCATGGGGGACGGACACGTGGGCTTTGGCTTTGACTTCTGCGATCCGTTTCTCACGGATATGTCCCCCCGGGACCTGGCCCTCATGCCCTACCCATCTTTTGACCTTGTAGGCGGCCATGCCGCTCTCCCCGATTTTCTCAGGAAGATGGCTGCCCACGGCTACAGCCGGGAGCGCATCCGCAAGATCGCGGGGGAGAACTGGCTGGAATTTTTCAGAAGGAGGAAATTATGAACCAGAATCTTGACAGACAGGTAAGAGAGATACTTTCCAGATGGACGGAAGGTCTGTGCCCCGGCGGGCAGGTGCTCATACGCAGAGAGGGCCGCAGCGTGTACGAAGGGTGTTTCGGCTTCGCCAACCTGGAAAACCGTGTCCCTGTCACGGAGGACACCATCTTCCACATCGCATCCATTTCCAAGCAGTTTACGGTTCTGGCCGTTCTGCTGCTCCAGGAGGACGGTCTTCTCAGTGTAGACGACGACATCCGCCTCTATGTGGGCGATCTCATCAATTTTAAGGAGCCGGTGACCATCCGCCAGATGTTCAACAATGTAAGCGGCATACGGGATCAGTGGGAGCTTCTGTTTATGCGCGGCATTAAGATCAATGATTCCATCAGCATGGAGGATGTCAATGAGACCATCCGTCTCCAGAAAACCCTGAACTTCCCGCCCCAGGAGGGCTATCTTTACAGCAACACAGGCTTCCATCTCCTGTCCGTCATCGTGGAGCGGGTCAGCAAAATTCCCTTCCCCCGGTTTGTGAAGGAGCGCATCTTCACGCCTCTTCACATGGACCGCACCGTGGTCCGCGCCGGCTACAATCAGATCATCCCGGGTCTGGCCTACTCCTACCAGGACGACGGGACGGGAACCTACGATTACAATCCCTTAAATTACTCCCTGTACGGTCCCACCAGCGTCAACACCTGTGCCCGGGATCTGGTGCGGATCCTGGAGGAATACCGCAGTCCCTCCCTTTTTTGCCATGACACCGTAAAGACGGTCCTCACCGCCGCCTGCTTAAAAGACGGAAGTTCCATCGAATACTGCGGCGGCATGATGACCCATGTCTGGAAGGGCTTAAAAGTCTACGAGCACGGGGGCGCCGACGCCGCCTACCGGGGACAGCTTCTCTGGATACCGGAGAAGGAACTGGAGGTAGTCCTTCTCAGCAACACCAACACCTACGCCGCCTCCGTGACCGCCAGGAAACTGGCCGCCACGGCCTTAGGACTTTTTGAGGATCCGGAAACGCGGGACACACAGGGCGCCTGCAAGGCCGCCCCCGGCATCTATGTCACCTGCCTCCCCGACGATCCCATGATCGTGGAGATCACCGAACAAGACGGCGTCTGCTATATGACAAGGGAGTATGGAGCTGCGCCTCTGGTGCCCCAGGACGACAAAGCCTGCCGCATCGGTTCCCTGGACGAGTATATGGTTTTCTGCGGCGAAACCCTGGAGTACTGTCTTCCCGCCCGCCGCATCACTCTCCAAAAGGCCCGCCATACCCCTGACAGGGACTCCGGTCCCCTTGAAGGAACCTATCTGCAGGAGGAAACCCTGTGCACACTCACCGTCAGACAGGACGGGGAGCGCCTGTCCGTGTCCCATCCCCGCTACGGGACCGCGCCGCTGTACTTTACCGGGGACGGCAGGGGGATCTTCGGTTTCGGAACCGACTTTGTGATGTATGTATCCCCCTGTGAGCAGGGCATCCGCCTCGACGGATACCGGGCCAGGAATATGTTAGCTTCCAGGCTGTGAGCCAATGTCCCTTGGCTTAAGGGACCATACCCGGAACACTGTTCGCAAAATCCCTGCCGAAAGGCCGCAAATATGTGAACGCCATTTCAGAATCCCTCCCGGCCCTTGCACTCATTTCCAAAATCTGGTTTAATAGAGCCATAAGAAATGCAATCGGTTTTAAGTTCTATTCGGGGAGGTAAGAAAATGGAAGAAAGAAAACGGAAATCATTACAGTGTGAGATATATCACAGACTGGCTTCCATGAACTGTGCCCGTATCCGCCAGAAATGCGGCGTCATCAGTTTCACCAACGAAGCCTACGAAGCCCTTGTGATCTTTCATGAGAACAGCCTCATGGAGCTGTCTATCGAGGACAAAAAGACCGGCCAGATCCCCTTCTACCTGCATTTTGAGGCCAGGGATCCCCAGTCGGCCGGCAGCCATATCCAGGCGTTTTTCGAATTTTTCAAGGCCAAAAACAGGGCGGAGGAACAGCTGGATGTGGAGGCGGCAAAAGTAAGCCGCCCCATGAAACTTCTGGTCAGCTGCACCTCAGGGCTTACGTCCTCCTACTTTGCCTACACCATGCAGAACGCCCTGGAAAAGACGGGCATCGACATAACCATAGACGCGGTCAGCTACACCGAGATCGACCGGCTGGAGGGTCAGTACGACTACATCCTCCTGGCCCCCCAGATCGCCTACAAACTTCCCGAATACCGGCAGAAGTACGGTGACAAAGTCATGGCCGTGGACAGCAGGGACTTTGCCAGCTATGACGTCAACCGGGTCATAAACCGCCTTGTCCGCTTCACCGGCGTAAGCGTGGCTTAAACATAGGGGCAATCGAACAGAATTTCAGATTAAAAACCGTTCGATTGCCCGCTGCACAGGTGTCCCTGCCTCAATCATATTGCCGTCCTGGTCCAGCACCGTGTCAAGACCGAACAGGTCGTGATAAAACTGTTTCGATTTTTCAATATCCCTGACAACGATCAAAATGTTCTTTAATTTCATTGTCCCTATCCCTCCAAATTTTAAAAAGGGGGACCTGTTCGTCCCCCTTTTTTAACCTGTTTACAATTCGCCGATACCCGGCAGACCAAACTGTGCCTACCCTTTCACCCCGGTAGCCGCTATTCCTCCTACCACATACTTCTGCAGGAAAGCAAAAATAATCATAATCGGTATAATGGAAATGATGGAGGCCGCCAAAATGGACGACCAGTCGATTCCGTTGGTTCCGATAAACGTCTTAATGGCAATCTGGATCGTGTATTTCTTCTGATCCGACAGCACCATTAACGGCAGGATATAGTCATTCCAGCGCCACATGAAAGAAAAGATGGTCAGTGTGATGGTGACGGAAGTCCCCAGAGGGAACATTATATCCTTGAAGATCTTAAACTCACTTGCGCCGTCGATCCTGGCCGACTCGGCTAACGACAGCGGGATGGACATGTAATGCTGACGGTACATGAAGATACCTGTGGTAGTGGTTACAACCGGAAGGATAACACCCCAGATATTGTTGTACAGACCCAGAGCGCTGATAACGGAAAACTGGGGAACCGTCAGAATATCCCCGGGAATCAGGGTTCCCAGAAGAAAGATTGCAAACACCTTGTTGGTATATGGAATCTCGTACCGGTAGACTGCCAGTGCATATCCACAGAACGAGCTGATAACCAGAGTAATCAGTGTGCCCACCACTGCCAGGAAGAAGCTGTTCTTTACATAGGTAAAGAAACCGCCGTCAACCACGGACTTGTAGGCCGAAAAATCGAACACACTGGGAAACAGCTTTAAGGGGTAGGCGAACATCTCTGCCCTGGGCTTGAACGAACTGAACAGCAGCCACACAACAGGGAATATCATGAGAAGCGCCACTAAAATCCCCAGCACGGAAAAACCGATTATCTGCACTTTTTTATTTGCCGACGCACTTTTCATATCAGACCTCACCTCCGCTATTGCTGAATTTGAACTGGATACCTGCAATGACGATAAAAATAATACCTACGATAATACCAATTGCCGACGCGTAGCCGTAACGCATCTGCGTGAAGCCCTGATTGAAGATATACTGAATAATGTAGGTGGTGGATGTACCGGGTCCGCCGGTTGTGATACCTTGAACCAGCGTGTACTCCTTCAGCAAATTCACTGTGGATAGAAGCAGCACGATAAACGTTGTGGGAGCCAAAAGCGGCAGGGTAATCCTAAAAAACGAATCCACCTTGTTGGCGCCGTCCACACTGGCCGCCTCATAAAGCTCCTGGGAGATGTTGTTGATGCCCCCGATAAACATAATCATGTAAAAACCGATAGAAACCCAGTTGGACGCCACGCTGACTACCGTAGTGGCAAGCACCGGGTTCATGGCCCACTTTAAGGGTGTGCCCCCGAAAGACTGGATAATAAAGTTTACAAGGCCGTACTCCTCACCGAACATCCAGTTGATGGTAATACCGGCTACCAGCGCCGACAGAAGTACCGGAATGTAAATAAAGGTTCTGACCACCGTCTTTCCGTACATGTATTTAGAACATACCAAAGACGCAACAAGAAGCGGAAGCGCCACCTTAAACGGCAGGTTCACAATGGCATAGACAAAGGTCCTTTTTAATGTGGCATAGAAGTCTGCGTCCGTAAATAATTTGATGTAATTTTTTACCCCCACAAAATCCATGGTTTTCCAGCCGTCATAATTGGTAAACGAAAATCCGATTGCCAGAGCTAACGGTACAAGAAAGAATACCGTAAACAAAATAAGCGCCGGCGACACAAACATCCAGAATGCTCTGGTGTGAGCAAACCCCTGACCTTTTTTGCGCATATTACCTCCTCCTTTAAGTGTCCGGGCGCAGACGCGCCCAGACAGCGGTGAAAAACTTAAACTATTGTGCAATTGCCCAGCTGGAAGACTCGGCCAGTTCATTGGCAAATGCGTCCAGCGCTTCCTTTGCAGTCATCTCGCCGGATACGGCTCTCTTTAAGTAGTCTCTGTACTCATTGTCCTTGTAGTTTCTCCAGGCAGAGCTCTCGTCAACCATAAAGGTATCCGTTACAAAAGCAACCTCGCCCTGGATCACGGCGTAATCTGCCTTGCCGTCGTCTGTGTCGGGCTCATAGATAACGCTGGTCAGGGAGGACAGACCCTTGTCAGCCTGAATGTAGGTCTTAAAGTTCTCGTCGGTGTACATCCATTTCAGGAACTCGATGCCCAGCGCGCTGTTGGCTGCGTTGGCCGGAACCGCCAGAGCGGAACCGCCGATGATGCAGGACTGGCCTGCGCTTCCCTTGGGAGACGGCATCAGGCCGAACTTGAACGCGGAGATGTCAGATACAAAGCTTGCGTAGTTCCAGGAACCGGACAGGTAGATACCTACATCGCCGTTCTTGAAGTAATCTGCCGGGTTGTCGGCTGTGGCGCCGGACCAGATAGCCTGAGGCATAACGGACTGGTTGGCAGCCGCGAAGGCCTCCAGGGTCTTTACGTTGGCGTCGCAGTTTACATTTACCTTAAAGCTGTCGCCGTCAGCCAGGGTTAAGGAACCGCCGTTGGCGTACATTAAGATGTCGTATCTGGCTCTGGACACGTCGGCGGCAAATCCGTACTTCACGCCGCCCTTCTCCATCAGGACAGCCGCGTTGGCGTACAGCTCATCCCAGGTCCAGGGCTTGTCCGCTGTAGGAGCCTCCAGGCCGGCCGCCTCAAAAGCATCTTTGTTGTAGAACACGCAGGTAGCCGTAAACTGCTGGGGCAATCCGGTGATCTTATCGGAAACATAGTCCTTGCCCACGATCTTAAGAGCAGATGCCTCGAACGCGTTCATGTCAAAGGAATCCCTCAGATCCACAAACTCCTCCGGATACAGCTGATGAAGCCTGGTGGTGGAAATAATATCCGGAAGGTCTTTGTTCTTTGCCATGGCCGGGAATTTGGTCAGCTGATCGTCGTATGCGATGATCTGGATATCCAGCTTGTTGCCGGTCTCCTCTGCCCACTTATTGAACATCATGGTCAATGCGTCGCCCTCTCCCGGCTCCTCGGACAGAAGAATCTTCAATGTCTGTCCGCCTGCCGACGCACCGCCGTCACCAGATCCCCCTTCTGCTTTTGTCTCGGCTGTCCCGCCTCCGCCGCAGGCTGCCAGGGACAGCGCCATGGTACCTGCCAGTAAGGCCGCTGCTGCTTTGTTCCATTTTTTCATAGTTTTTCCTCTCTCTTTATTTATTGAAATAAACATTCTGCCCTCATACGAAAAACCGTACTATCCCTTCAGAATGATACTTCCATGTAAAGTCCCTGCCGGGATAACTACCTCCAGGGCTCCGTATGTGGGATTTGAAACCGGAACCGGCTGTCCGTTGAACCACGCCCGGGGGCTCTTTAAGCTTCCCTTTGTAACCGCCAAAAGAATCCCGTCCCGTTTCGAGTGGCTGGTTATTGTCACCTCCACCGTGTCCTCAGCCTGGTCATAGCGCTGCTTTTCGATCCACATGTCAAATCCGCATGTGACGGTTCCCGGCCTGTAATAAGCATCCGCCCAGATATTTAAGGGGGCGGACAAGCCTCCGAAGTGATGGAACCATCCCCCTCTTCCCGTGGCAATGTTCAGCATCTCAAAGGTGTAATACGAATGGTCAACTTCCCTTTTCCACGAATCCAGCGCCGTCTTTGCAATCCTGAAGGCCAGATCCCCTCTTCCCAGATCGAACATGGTCTTCCAGATAAACCACTGGTGGGAAAACCATACATTGCCGTTCCAATAACCGTTGGGCTCATAATAGGAGGCTGACATATCCACAGCGCTGATCCCCACCCGGGAAAACATCTCCTTCTCGGAAAATATATGTCCCAGAAGCCTTTCCTCCTGCTCTTTTGTGCAGATACCGGCAATGAGGGGATAAATCCCGTCCATTCCCTTGGAAAGGTTCTCCCCCTCCTCCGTCTTAAAGATACCTGCAGGCCTCTTCGTTTCATCATGTACCACGTAGCCGAAATACCCGCTCTCCTGATCCCAGGCATATGTCTGCAGCGCCCCGCTTCTAAGGCTGATATCCTCATCATACACAGCCACATCCTCCGAAAGCCCCTGCTCCACGGCGGCCATCCTGAGAATCTTTGCCATGCGGATCAGCTGTGACGTGGTCAGGGCCGGCGCACAGTCCCACTCCTTTTTCTGCCTGTACATAGCCACCTGAGGCGGCAGATCATCCATGCCGCTGCAGTTATAAAAATAATCAAAGGTGGTTGTCAGCCGGCTCTCAAAGGGGTCGGTGGCAGATCCCTCTGCCTTTCCCGCCAGATAAGAATAGTACCGTTTCAGCCTGGGATACCAGGAAAGCAGCTTCTTCTTGTCGGCAGCCCTCTGTAAAAGCTCCAGGTACAGATACGCCTGCACCGGAACCGGGGATCCGTGCATAAGGAAGGCAAAATCCGGATTCTCCGGCCGGCTTAAGTACAGATCAAGCACATACTCCGCCAGCCCCGGCTCCCACTCCAAAAGCCCCATTCCGATAAATCCCGAATCCCAGGTATACAGACAATCCCACCGTTTTCCCGGCGTGTGGTGCTTGATCCACTCCCCGTGCCTGTAAATGGGATAGACCACATTGGTCAGCAGGGAAGCCTGCAAAATCCGGTTGCTCAGCTCATACTTCCTGCCGTCTTCGTTGTACCCCGGCAGACAGAGAGCGCCGCGGGCCTTTTGGTATATAGCTTCTGCTTCCTCCCCTGTCACAGCCTTTAAGCCTTTGTCTCCCACCAGCGCATACTCCACATGGCGGCTTCCTGAGGGGATGAAAATGGAGTGGACAATAAAGTTCTGATAAAACCCGTCGTCGCTGCGCTTTTCTTTAAAGGCGGAAGTAAATGTCTCCGTCACCCGGTCAAAGCTGGGATCCGCCTGGGACAGCCTGGACACCAGCCCGTCCTCCAAAGTGCCTGTGGGGATATGGCGGACGCGGACCTTTTCGGTCAGCGGCAGAAAGCCGAACTCCCCGTCCACATGTTGATACTTCAGAAGATATCCGCCCCCGGCAGCCCGGCAGTCCGGAGCAAACTCCGGCACAAGCGTCCTGGCCCTTATGGGCGTTTCCTTGTGATTGAGCGCCACAATGTCAAATTCCGCGCCGCCTTTCCCCTTGGACACAAGGCTTATGCCCACTGTCCCGCCTGAGGGAATCCAGGCTGGGATTTCCATCAAAGACAGCTCATCGGCGGCAGGAAATGTAATCTGCTCTGCCAGATACACGGCGCCGCCGGCTCCTGTGATTGTAAGGCCAAACACCGCTGCCTCGTCCCCCGCCGTGCGGTATCGGAAGGTTATCCGGTCATAGGACTCATCTGCCTCTAAAGACACTTTCACCTGGTCATGAAGCTCCTGGCCGAAGGCGCCGTACTGCCGCTTCAGCCTAAACAAACCGCTTCGATCCCCCAGTCCGCGTCCGTCCGTAAACAGGGGGTCAAAAAATTCCCCCTTGTGGAGCCCGTCAGGCATCAGATGATCCCAGACTCTGGGAGTGGCGTACTCCATGGAATCGTACTCCGTCATGCTCTTTGACACAAAGGAACCGTCGCTTCCAATCTCCACATAGGTCTTCCACGGATATTCCATGGCAAGATAATAGTTAAGCACACAGTTCTGATCAAGCTCCGTGTTGTTTACATATTCTGTCCTTATGAGCCTGGTGTGTTCATCAACCTTTGAAAACGACACATCGGCGTACACCTGATCCTTCCACTCCAGCTCTACCCTGTAAGCGAAATACGACAGATCCGGAGCAGCCTCCCACACATGGTAAGAAGCCGGAAAGGTCACATTGGGAGCAGGCTGGTTGGTGTTGGCTGCCATGGGATGAACCACGCAGTCGAAACGGGCTCCCGGGATAGGGGCCTGGGGGACAATCTTTGAAATCCCCATGTATTTTTTAGAATATGGCCCCCAGTCAGGCAGCAGATCCTTTGGTTCATAAAATTCCTTCATTGTCTTGTCACTCCGTTTTTCGCAATAATTCCACTGTTTCTTCTATCTGTCTTGCGGCCTGAGCCGCGGTCATCCTTTTTCTTGTCCCGCCGGCCGGTTCCTCCTCCTCAATAAACTCCAGGGCCATGTCATACCACTCGTCTGAGGAAACATTCTCCCAATCCCTGAAGAACCTCTCCCACCTGGGCCTGCAGTACCGCCTCAAAAAGCCCTCGTACTGCCTGTAGGCGTAGTCTGCCAGAGTGTCGTACGTCTTTCTCCCGGCCCATGTGGTGATCAGCGTTTTGGCATCCCGGACAAAAAGCTTCTCCGTCTCTTTCCCGTAAGGCTCCCCCGCCTTTCTGGCATACTCCAGCCAGTAATCCAGGGTGGTATCCTCCCGAAGACCCATCAGCCTGTCGCAGGCATCCATCAGGCTCAAAAATCCTTCCGTCTTCCTTCGGCATTCCTCCCTGCGCCCTGCCTCCCAGTCGTCTTTTGCCCTCAGAACCAGCCGGCAGGCACGGTTGTTTAAGACCTGCCTCAGCAGATCCTGCATATCGTAGCGCCAGCACTCCTGCCCTGCAAATATGGTGCCGGTGTCTGCCAGCAAAAAGACTGCCTCCTCCAGTTTATCCGTATCATAGTACGGCTTTTTGATAACAGAGCTGTTCAGCTCATTGAAAATCTCCCCGTATGCCATCTCCTTTCGGGGACGGAAGTTAAAGATCTGCGTGTAGCCGCCGTGATGGCTGTACCCGGGATTTTTATACACCGTGTCAAGAAGCCCCTTCCACGCCCGAAACGCCCGATCCTCCAGCCTCCCGTAGCGGGCCGTCAGCCAGGCACCCAGCCATTGCTCCAGGTCCGCCGGCTCCTCCTGCCACGCCATATCAAACAGCAGATCATACACGATAGGGTTATGCAGGGTAGCCTCCGAGGCAAACCCGATGCCTCTCATATGGTTTGCCCTCTTCCTGGCATTGGGAATTTCCTTTGCAAGTACCTCCGGCTCCCCGTGGGTGGCGGTCCTGCCGCCGTACATGTCAAGCATGCAATAGACCCAGGGAGTGCCCTCAAACTCGCTCTTGTTCCACTCCGGGTTATCTGTGGCGGACAGATCCAGGATCAGGGCGTGTTCTCTCCCCACCCTTCCGATTCCCGCAAGAAGCTCTTTCGTGGGATTCTCCCTCCATGCCTGGATAAGCCACACCGCATCCCTGTCATGGTTTACCATGGTTTTCAGGACAATCTCCCCGATGACGTCGTCAGTCAGGGTCTCGGGCCGGATGCCGCCCTCATGGAACACATCCGCCGCGTAGAAGCGGCTTCCTCCCCCAAGCACCTGGTCTTGTATCTCATAAAACAGCGCCCCGTAAGCCTGATACTCCTTTGACGCCGTATCCACCATGGCCGGCCGTGTCAGCCCGTTCCATTCCCCCTGGGGGTAGACACATACGTCTTTATATTTCTCACCGTGCCAGGAGGGCACCATGCCGCCATAGCCCTGGCGCACAGGCGTCATGCCCATGGCGGCCATCCACTGCTGGTTCTTTCTGGCAAGCCTGGCCCTGTCCGCAAAAAACTGTCTGGGCACAGGGCCGCCGAACTGCTCCATATTCTGCATCTGCTGCCACGCCGTATAGCAGGGACCTGCCATCCATCTCTCTATCTCGCCGTCAGAGTACCCAAGCTTTGTGAGGAACTGATACCACACCTCCTCAATGCCGGTAAAATCCAGCACCAGATTGACGCCGCACAGGGCCAGCCAGTCAAGCTCCCTCTGCCACCTGTCCTCATCCCAGAAAGCCATGGTGTAGGACAGGGTGCAGTAGTTGTAGGCGTATCGGATCTCACTGAATGCCTCCCTCCTGACAGGTTTTAAAAGCGCCGGCGGCTCCTTTGGCATCGTATTCTGCACCGTTTGCTGCCCCACATATACCCGGCAGTAATGTTTCAGATAATCGTTCAGCCCTGCAGCCATTGCCACACCGCAGCTGCCCTGGATCTTTACCTTTCCATCCTCCCACCCCAGGCAGTAATAATCCTTCTCCTTTGGTATCTCTTCAAACTCAAACCAGCTGCAGTATTTCTCCCCCAGCAGCCGTCTCACAATCCCCATGCATCCCTGCTTTGCCGTCATTGCCATGTCCTTAAACCCTCCGCAGCCGCTTTCCTAACCTTCCAGAATCCTCGCCACCTGATACTCGATACAACGCCCCGCAATCCCGGCGATTCCCACAAAGGGACTTTCCACCTCCAGGCGGGGATGTTTTCCCTGAGGCAGCATCTCCTCCAGATGCCGGTTCACGGTCTCCAAAAACGGGTCCCCCAAAAGCTCGATCACCTGTCCGCAGACCACCAGGTTCTTACAGTCTATCAATGTGTTGGCATTGTGAATAGCTACCGCCAGTTCTTTTGCAATGTCTTCCACAATCTGTTCCCGGATCATCGGCGGCATCCCTTTGGCGCCGTCCCTGTACTCCATCCCGTATTTTTCGAAAACCTTCAGAAGGGAGATCCGGTTCTCCAGGGTGTTATCCGGCCCCGGCGCCTCCCTGCTGTTTAAAACATTGCACCATATCTCACCGCACCGCTCGTGAAACCCCCGCCGAAGCTTCCCGTCCAGTATAAGGGCTGCGCCGATACCGGTTCCCAGGGAAAAAAGAAGCATGTCTCCTCCGCCTGTAAGCAGATTCCGCGAATTGTTGGCCCCCAGGCACTCCGCATTGGCGTCATTTTCAAAAAACACCGGCACATGGTAGAGGGACTCCATCTCGTCCAAGTAATCCCCCACATACGTTTCCGTCTTGATCTTTACCATTCTTCCGTAAGAAATCATCCGGGTGTTCACATCATAGCTGGCCGGCACGGCAATGCCGATCCCCACAAGCTTTTCGGCAGGGATCCCGGCCTCAGCCAGAAGCTCCGGAACCATCCGATCCCTGATCTGCCTGCCCACCGCCAGTATATCCCTCTCAACCTCCAAAACCTTCCGGTAAATTATGGAGCCGAAAATATCTACCACACCCATATAGAGATAGATACCTTCCATCAAAAAACCGACGGCATACATACAGTCCCTCTTTACTCTCAGCATCTGGGACGGCCTGCCCACCGACAGCACCACCTCTCCCCCCGCTTCCAAAAGCCCCTTGCGCATAAAAAAGTCGGTGATCTTCATCAGGGTAGGGTTGCTGATGCCGGTGTGTTTGGCAATCTCCGCCTTTGAGGTGTCCTCCCCGGTACGCAGATATTTGGCGCGCATGTAGTGAAACACTTCCTTGCGGTTTGCAATCTTCAACTGTGTAGCAATCATTCCCGCTCCTTAGTTTTTTAATTAACTTGCTTAAATAACTAAGAAAAAATATAACATTCTTCTGCCAAAAAGTCAATACTTTCCGATTTATTTTCGGTTTATTTTGTTAGAATCAGACAAACAATGACAAAAAACAGGCCGCAGCCCCCTGTCGGTTCAGCTTTCTTTTTCCGCTGCCAGCAGCGCCGCTCCTATGATCCCGGCATCATTTCCCAGGCTGGCCGACACAAGCTTTGGCCGGTGCTTTGACATTCTGGTGTAGCTCTCCTTTGCCATTATCTTCTTAACCGGCTCGGTCAGATACGCTCCCGCCTTGCTGATACCTCCGCCAAGGCAGATCACCTCCGGCTGGAAGATATTTATCAGATCAACAATCCCGGCTCCCAGATAGCCGGTAAAGACCTCAAGAACTTCTTCTGCCGTCTTATCCCCCCTTCTTACCCCCTCAAACAGGATTTTTCCGTCCGCTTTATCAAGGTCTCCCCCGCACAGCTTCCACAGTTCAGACTCCGGGTGTTTTTCCATGGCCTCTTTTGTCTGCTCCACCAAAGCGGAGGCGGAGGCGTATCTCTCAAAACAGCCTCTGCGTCCGCAGTTGCAGGGAAGGCCGTCGTACTTGATGGTAAAATGGCCGAACTCCCCCGCCGCATAATTGATTCCCTCAAACAGTTCTCCCCCGAAAATCATCCCGCCGCCGATACCGGTGCCCAGGGTCACCATAATCATGGAGTTTGCCCCTTTTCCTGTTCCGAAGCGGTATTCCGCATAGGCGGCGGCATTGGCATCATTCTCGAACGCCAGCCTGGTATTTTTAAAGTACGGCCTGAGCATCTCTAAAAACGGTTCATCTTCCATCCCAAGATTATTGGCGTATTCCACCAGCCCGCTGTCCTGATTAGCGGTTCCCGGCACACCGATGCCGATGGCCTTCAGTTCCTCCTCTTTAATACCTTTGTCGGCAAGGAGCCTTTTCACCAGCTCCCCGATCCGATCCGCAATAGCCCTGCTCCCTCCTTCTCCGGTAGGAACGCTGTCCTTGTGCACAATGGCACCGTCCTGATTCACAATCCCTGCGGCGATATTGGTCCCTCCCAGATCAACCCCTATATAATACATTTTTCCTACCTCTCTATCTCCTGATTTTTAAACGCAATGTCTTAATTTCAAAGGGCCCAAACTTCAAAGCCACCTGCCCCTCATCTGCCGAAAGCACCTCCGTCTCCTGCTCCGCCATGTCACACTGAGCCGCCCTGAGGCAATTTACACCGAAAGCGTCTAAATCCATCCGAAAGACAGTCTCTGTCCAGGCTTTTTTTGACTCATACAGCCGCACAATCACATCGCCGCTTCCATCCTCCGCCAGTTTTACCGATTCCGGGATAATATTGTCCTTATCCACGGAAAACAGGGAGAAGGGCCGGCAGCCGCCTTCTGCCACAGCGGGCTTTACATTTAGCTCATATCCCTGCTTTACCACATCGCAGCCGTAAAAGCTGCCGTTCCATGCGGTAAATGCGTAGGTAAATTCGTGGGTTCCCCGATCAGCCCGGCGGTCTGGGGCCGTGCTGGCCCGAAGCAGCGTCAGCTCCATGGCATTGCCGTTTAAGCTGATGCCGTATTTACAGTCATTGAGCAGGGCCGCGCCGCCATTTTCGTCGCACAGGGCGCTGTAGCGGTGATTGCACACCTCAAACCGATCCCTGTCATAGGGGCGGGAGCGGTGGGTGGGACGCTTTACATAGCCGAACTGCATCTCATTGATCCCGCTGTCCGTATATACCTGCACAGGAAAGGCTGCCTTCAAAAGACGGTGCTGCTCCTGCCACTCAATCCGGGTTTTAAATTCCAGTCTGCTGCTATCCGCCTCCAGCACAATATCCTGGGTATAAGCCGACTCTCCTATGACGCCGGACACCTTTAAAACCGCCATTGCCCCCCTGGCCTTAGCGATCTCACACCCGGTTACCCTGCAGGGGCTGTCAAGCTCCTGGCCGGTGTAATTGGAATCGATATCCCACGCATCGTACCGCCTGGGTATATCTTTGTACATCCGCAGACAGTTCATGGCGCCTGCCGCAAACTCCCGGCTTCCTGTCTCTTTCAGCCTGAAGGAAATTACCTCCGCCCGGCTGTTTACCACCGCGCGCACCCGGCTGTTTTCAAATACATACCCTGTTTGAGTTTTGTCTACCTTCGCAACAGGGCCTTCCCCGCCCACAGTGCCGGGCACAAGATTTACCGCTCCGAATGCCGGAAGGGTGACCACTGCCTGAGGCCGGGGGCCGCTTACGTCCACCGGCACTTCCTCCCCGTCTGCCACCGCTCCTGCCGCAAATTCCTCCGGAAGAGTCACAACCGCCCTTCTTGCAAATCCCAGGGAGTTGAACACCGAATATCCCTCTTTGTCCGTCAGCGCTCCGAAAGCAGCTCTCAAAAGCCCCTCCCCCTGTTTAAAAAGATCCTCAAAGGTTTTTGCCGCCTCCTCGTACACCCGCCCGATGCATGTTCCCGGAAGAATATCGTGGAACTGATAGAGAAGGACGGTCTTCCACAGTTCCTCCAGCTTCTCCTTGTCATAGCCTGCCCCCTTCCACGATGCCAGGACGCTCCACAGCTCCAGCTCCTGCAGCATAAGCTCGCCTCTGCGGTTATTCTTCTTCATCAGCGCCTGGCTTGTATAGGTTCCCCTGTGGCAGTTAAAGTAAAGTTCTCCCACATAGGTATTTTTCGGGCCGCCAAGTTTGTCCATGTCCTCAAAAAACTGTCTCGGGGAGGCCATCTCCATGCGCACGCTGCCCTCCAGGTTCTGATACCGCCTGGCATATTCGATGTGATCCCGGCAGGGGCCTCCGCCGCCGTCGCCGTAGCCGAAGGGATACAAGAAAGCCTCCAGATCCCGCAGCTGGCTGCGGTTGTTCCACACATGGTTGGCCTCCTCAGGGCTTGTCCGGTATGTATAGCTGGTGGGAAGGAAGGAGGTAACCTTGGATCCGTCTATGCCCTCCCAGGTAAAATAGTGGTACGGAAACTGTTCCCCGCCGTTGTAGGACCAGAAAATCTTCTGAGTAACCAGATACTTGACGCCAAAGCTTTTTAAAATCTGAGGCAGCGCCCCTGTGTAGCCGAAGGTATCCGGCAGCCACAGCACCTGACAGTCTGTCCCAAACACCTCTTTATAGTACTGTTTCCCGTAAAGAAGCTGCCTGATCAGCGATTCACCGCTTACCATGTTGGTGTCCGGCTCCACCCACATGGCTCCGTCCGCGATCCATCTTCCCTCCTTCACCGCCTCAAGAATCCGCTGAAACAATTCCGGATAATACTTCCTGCACATCTCATAGGAAGCCGGCTGGCTCTGGATAAACCGGTACTCCGGGTATTCCTCCAAATGGCGCAGCTGGGCGGCAAACGTCCTGGCGGTCTTGCGGTATGTCTCCTCAAAGGGCCACAGCCACGCCAGATCAATATGGGCATTGCCCACGGCGTAGAACTTGGGCATGGTGGTGCCGTTCTTGGCCGCAAGAGCCGGTTTCAGCAGTTCCCTGGCCTTTTGGTAATCCCCAATCCTTCCCTCCAGCGGCTGCTCAAAATCCACAGCCAGCGTAAATGCCTCCAGTGCCTCTGCCACCTTTGCTGCCCGCAGGCTCTTTTCGTCCAGAAACAAAAGCAGGCTCTCCAGGGTTTTTACATCCATGTAGAGCTGATAGGCATCTTCGTTCCAGATACCGAAGGTACTGGCCCCCACAACCCTTCTGGCCCCCTCTGTCAGGGAATCTGTGTAATCCCCCTCCAGACAGGGGCCGGTAGCCCGGTTGCCGTCGGCAATATCACAGGTAGGAAAATAGTGTCCTGCATACACCTCCATATAGATCTCATAGGACTGCCCTTCTTCGGCAGACCGGGTCAGATAATTATCCACCAGATAGTGGTGAGGCTTCTCAATCCACTCCGCCCTGTATGTGCCGAAAGCCTGATTATTGACAAACAGAGCCGCCTCCCCATTCTGCTTAAGATCCAGCACAATTCGTTTTCCCCGGGCTTCTTTCGGCATCTCAACGGTCGTTCGAAACCACCCGTATTCCCATGTATGCCCCCAGGCAAATCCCGGCTCCACCGGCCTGAAGGCCTGCTTTTGGGCCTCCTCAAGGGACAGCTGCTCCATGGTAAAGAACCCCTCCCATCCAATCTCTTTAAGCGGCAGATACAAATCCTTTTCCAGGGTCTTTACCCAGTGAGCGATTCGCTCTTTCCATTCTGAAGTCTGAACTCCCATAATTGCTCCTTCCTGTGTGTTGTTGGATCCAGTCTATATCCTTCCAATAAAAAAATCAAGTGTATCCGGAGACTTTTTTCACCAGCTTATGTACTCTTGAAGTCTCTTTGTGCCTGATTTTGTGAGATAATTTTTTGTCAGATGTGCATAAATTTATGAGGCGCACTTAGAACGTACATTGATTTAATTTAGGTGCATCTGACGAAAATCAGCCAATCTGCCACAAAGGCAGAGACAGGAGAGATTCCGGGAGTACATCAACTTAAAAAGGGAGAGCAACCCTGAACGGATTCTAAAAATGATTTCTTGGGCAAAAAGGCGAAATAATGAAATTGCTGTTTAATTGAGTGAGCAGGGGCGGAGGTTGTCGTGGGGCCAGCGAGGGGAGGGAGGCTGTGTGCCGACCGGGTTCAGATATGCCAAGCATTCCG
>JAAWLV010000011.1 GCA_022798105.1 Hungatella sp. | reverse complement strand
CTGGCATATCTGAACACGAACGGCACACAGCCTGCCTTCCCTCCCTGGCCCCACGACCAAATCCGCCCCAACTTTACTCACTCAACAATACAGCAATTTAATAATAGTGCTATTTTGTACAAGGAATCGTTCTTAACGCTTAAGTTAATGACATGAGTTGCCTGTGAACAGTAACCGAAGCACCCCGGCAAGATTTGCCGCAGAAAAAAGCTCTTGTAATTTGCATCATCTTGTGGTATGATAGCACTACATTTCGGGAAATTCTTTTCCTGGTGTATCTATGACATACAGCATTTATGTCATATTGGCCGGTTCGGCCGAAAATTTCCTTAAGTTTCTACAGATTACGCAAAGAGAAGGAGGATAATGAAGAAAAAATTTTGTAAACCGGCTGCAGCCTGTTTTTGCATTGCCGGAATGGTTTTTCAGGGCCCTTCTGCGGCTTACGGAGCGTGGCAGACCAACGGCGCGCAGTGGCAGTACAGGCTGGAGGACACCGGAGAGCTTGTAAAATCAGCATGGCATCAAACGGATGGCGGCTGGTACCGATTTGATGAAAACGGGTTTATGAAAACGGGCTGGTATCTGGACGCAGACGGCAGCTGGTACTATTTAAACCCGGTGTCAGACGGGACCAAGGGTAAAATGGCCGCGGGATGGCACTGGATCGATGGCTATTGTTACTATCTGACCGAGAAAGCGGACGAAAAACATCCCCTGGGAGCCATGTACGCGGGGGAGCGGACACCGGACGGCTATCGCGTAGATAAAAGAGGCGCCTGGACGGATGAAAGCGGTCGTGCCGTGTATAAACCGGAAAACAGGCAGGCAAAGCAGACGACAGTCAAAACCGGAGGGAGCCGGAGCGAAAAAAGTACCGGCAGTACAATTACAAGAGAAAAGGGCGGTGATAAGATATCCGCAAAACAACCGGATATAAAAGACGAAAAACAGGAGGACACAGGACAATCCATACAAGGACAGCCCATAGTTACAGGACAAGATACAATCACAGCAAAAGAGCCGGACCCTGGAGGGAAAGAAGAGAGAAACCAGGTTAACTGGCAGATACATTTTACGGATTCATCCGATCATCAACTGCGTTTGGCGCCTTCGAGAAGCGGGACTGCGGAAGAAGGCACAGATCTTACTATCTATTTTCAAACAAAAGTCATTGATGCTCAAAACCGCATCTGGAAATCATTAGAGAAATCCCCTTATATTGTTACGGTTACAGGACCGCAGAACCGAATTATCTATATGGAATACGAACAGGCAGGGCAGGCCCAAAAAGAGGATGATCCCTGGAAGGAGGAACGGGAACATCTGGAGAAATGTATAGAAACCGCCAAACTTAAGGAGGCGGAATTTCTGGGAGAAAATCCGGACGATATATTGGATTCCAGGTTTTTTGCCGCAGGCAAAGACAGCTGTGATGCCAGGATAAAATCTGCAGCCAGCAGGATTGAGCCGGGAGACAGCGGGATATTTTATATAATCGGAAAAAACTATGTCCCGGAGGGAAGCGTACTGGCAGAAATGTACGGGGATGATATGGAGTACTCCAACACAGTGGAAGACAAAGTGACCCTGGAAAATGATGTGTATCTTCTGTCCAGATTCTGGCTTCACAGAAAGGAGCCGGAGACGGGGAAGGAGATAATCTGGTCAGGAGGAGAAAAAAGGCACTGGCAGATAGGGGATGTACAGGAGCGCAGCCTGGACGGCGTTATGTACCGGTTCCGGTGCATTGATCAAAATTACGGCGACGAAAGCGACCGCAGCAGACAGAAGGCTTTATTCTTATGCGATACCGTCATACCGGCAGACACAGGTTCCTCTTATTCCTACGAGAAAGGGGAGGACGGAACCTATGGATACAAGTTTTGTCCGGGGCCTGTGGTTTCTTTCGGCCGGTCCGGCAGCTATAAGTATTCCCATATCCGCAGCTGGCTGAAAAAGTGCGAAGAGAATTTTGAGGATGCGGCGGAATTTCCTGCGGGAGTGAACGTTGCTTATGAAGGGAGTACGAAGCCCGGCATGGGAAAAGATATAACGGGCCAGGGGCTTATCCCGTCTTACTTAGGCAGTCAGACCATAAAAGACCGCCTGTTTATTCTTTCCGTAGACGAGGCCATAAAATACGGAGCCTGGCTGTGGAGGTTTGAGGGATCAGAAGAGGAAAACCCCCAAAGCCAGCAGACCGCCTTCTGCAAAAGCTATTGGTTAAGGACGCCCCATGGAGATGAGGGCAGGAATATGGTTTATGTGGTGGATTTGATTTCAAAAAATATCCGCCCGGAGGAGGTAATGCCGGAGGAAAACAGCGGGGATGAAGAACTTAACGCGACGGGAATGACCGGGGTCAGGCCGGCATTTACGGTTATACAGAACTAAATGTCCTTGTGCCAATCTGCCGCAAAGGCAGGTGCAGGAGAGATTTTCGAGGTAAATCTAAGAGAAAGCGAGGAAAAATTTTATGAAGACAAAAAGAAGACGGACAGCCTTTTTGTGGGCTGTGATTTCGGGGCTTATGATACAGACGGTTATACCGGGAATATCTGTCTATGGTTCCGTGGAAGACAGGGTGTATGCGTCTGCCGGGAAAAATCGGAAGGCTACGGCGTCGGACGCCGGAAAAGTTGTGCAGATACCTCAGAAACTGCAGGCAAGGGCCTCATCCACAGGGAATTTGTGGAACAGCTGGACCGGTGACATGGATTTTGACGGGGAGGGCACAAAATTAAGGCCGTTTCAATTAAGCAGCCTTGCACATCTTATGGGGCTGTCGGAACTGGTTGCAGCAGGCAATGATTTTCAGGGCGTGTACTTTGAACTGACTCAGGATGTAGATCTTGGAAATTTAACACTCAACAACGGAAGCTGGAATCCTATTGGCTGGTATGCCAATGAAGAAGAATTCGGAAGCGATATTACCCAGGGGTTTTCCGGCAATTTTGACGGATGCGGAAATACCATTTCGGGGCTTAAGATACGCAGAGGAGGAGAGGAACCGGATTATGCAGGCCTGTTCGGAATGGTTGACGGCGCGACCATATGCAATCTGAATATTGAAGCTGATGAGATTTACGGGGGAAACCGGACGGGGGTTCTGGCAGGAGCCGTGACCGGGAATACGACGATTTATAATGTCCAGGTATCCGGGTACGTGCGTGCTTTGGGAGATGCAGGAGGAATCGCCGGAGTTGTTGACGGAAAGGGTCAAAGAGCGACGGTTGAAAACTGTGCGGCCCGGGGGATTGCCATTTTGTCAGAAGGGGGAAGCAGCTTTGTGGGAGGAATTGCAGGGCGTGCAGATGACGCTGACTTCGCGGACAATGTGGTCATGACTCAAAACGGCAACGGAGACCGGATCCGGGGCAGCGGGTACGTGGGGGGAATCACGGGACGCATGGAGAATGCGAATCTTTATAACTCCTATGTGGAGGGAACCATCGGAGGAAACGGCGCAAAAGCTGTCGGGGGCATGGTGGGAATGTATGACAGCGGCAATCTTATACTGGCAAGATTTGCAGGAGATATCGGGCGGACCAACAATGGAAGCGCCTCCAGGGAAGGTACGTTCGTAGGTACCCGCCAGGGAATGTTCACCTATGGGACGGAAAAGGGAAGCAACCTTTCCTTCCTGTTTACCAATACTGCCGGAAAGGCCAAAACCGTATTTGGCTCCAGCCAGGACGGGGACAACCTGTTTACCACCCATGCCCATATCGGTTACTGGACGGACAACAGTTCAAAATATACTTTGGTGGCAGGAATTACGGAAAGCGGATGCGGCGACAGATATTTTTACGAGGAGCTGGAGGACGGAGTAAGATATCTTGTAACCCAGAAACTGGAACGGGAGTTTACACCGGACGGATATGACAAAGGCCTTTCCTTCAGCCTTGACCATTTTGCGCCGGGATATCAGGGAGAACCGGTAAAAGGATATCTTTTATCGGTTCCCAGAATAGACGCTGCCAATGCAAACGGGACCTATGACACAAACGTTGCTTCCCTGTCAGCCATTCCGTCAGGGGTTAACACGTATTACCGAACCTTTAACAAAGATCACTGGGCTGCGGTTGCGCCCGGAGTAACCGTATCTGTGGCGACAGCGGCAAACAATACAGGACAGAACCGGTATCAGATGATTATGGACAGTGCAGAGCCGGGGGGAGTCCGGCCGCCCACCTATATAGCCGAAACCGGAGAAAAGCAGCCTATGACTTATGTGAACGGCGGCAGCTACAGTTTCCAGATGCCGGAGTGTGACACGGAGATCAACGCGGAATACATAAAAGTGACGACAAAGATTGCTCTTACACCGGAAGAGACTACCCTTTCCGTAACACAGGTACGAAAAGGGGACCGGAAAAATCCGGACATTCTCACAGAGGTGAGAGACGAAAGCGGAGTGCTGATTGCCCGGTATATCGACGGAAATCAGGATACGGCAGTGGAGGTACAGCCTGTAAGGATTCACGGGGAACACAACCAGGCAGGAAATACAGCCGATCCGTCCATACAGTGGTCGGTAGATGACAAGGATCTTTTAACGCTCACCTCCCCTTTGGGATATACCAGGGAGGATGCCCTGATTATGCCCAACCTTGACAGCAGCTTTATCCAGGGAATTATAAACCGTGAGACCGGCAAACAGGCAGACAATAACTACATGGAGGCAATCAGCCCCGCCGTGTATGAACAAAGCGCTGTGGTGACCGCAGCGTCAAACCCTGGAACATCCGCTGATCAGAAGGCGGTTTACGGGAATTGCAAGGTGACGGTGGCTCTGCAGATTTTAGATCAGACCACCAGGAGGGTGGAAGGGCTGAATCTCAATGAAGCCAATATCGTATGCAAAATTACGAGAAAGCTGACAGGGAACCGGCTGGCTCCCGTGGAAACCATTACCTGTGAAACTCCTGTGATTTTGGCGGCAGACCTGCATCCGCATCAGCCCTTTTATAAAAATGTCACATGGAAGGACCAGGAAAGCGGACAGATAATAAAACTGACGCCGATGGGCCAGCATCAGGAGAACTGCAGGGTGGAGATAAGGTTTGATGAAGCCGGGAAAGCCAATCCTGCATGGATTCAGAACGCAATCGGGCAGGATAATCAGCAAAAAAAGGAGGATCCTTACAGAAAAATGACGGGGAATGCTGTTTACGAGGAGGTGATCACAGCTGCCTCCGAGGATCAGACCCATGGAGTGGTGGAGGCAAAGTGCAAAGTAACACTGCATTTTGTCACAGTGGATGAGACTGAAATATGGCCCGGGCAGGTAAAGATAGGACCTGTACCCGGCGAATACCGGCTGTCCGTGGTAAAAACCGGGGATGCTTCCAACCCCACCGTAAAATACGAAGGGTTTGAGAATATGAAACTGGAGGCGGAGGTTTTACCCCAGTGTCCGGAGGATGAAAACCACAAACCCTATGTTAAAAACATCATATGGAGCAGTGGGGCGCCGGAGCTTCTGACAGTGACAGGGCAAGGCATTGTAACTCCAATAAAGGAGGCGCCGTGGATTGAAGAGCTCCTGAAAGCGGCCTCTTCGTCGGCCGGCCGAAAGGCAGAAGGGGAAAAGAAGATAACGGTGGGCGCCTCTGCACAGAAAGGGCAGGCATCGGACACGGCAGAAATTGTGCTGCATTTGACGGCGGAGGATAAGACAGTAAAAAGTCCGGTCAAAGGTTCTTCGGGAGGATACAGGCATACAGGAGGAAGTTCAGACAGCGGCCCGGGAGTGGAAGGCATTATGACTGGCAGCAGCATCAAAAATCCGTCAGTCGGAAGCCCCAATTTAGAGCTCCAGGGAAAGACAGGGAGCTGGAGCCAGACGGAAAACGGGGAGTGGACCCTGATTGTAAACGGCCATGCCTGCCGCGACCAGTGGGTGTATGTGCAGAATCCTTATGCAGATACGAAGAAGGGACAGAATCGCTTTGACTGGTTCCGTTTTGATTCCCAGGGACATATGGTGACGGGATGGTATACGGACAAGGATGGCAGAAGCTATTATTTAAATCCTGTTTCGGACAATACAAAAGGTCGGATGATGACCGGATGGAACTGGATTGCAGGAAAAGATAAACTTCTCCGGTGCTACTATTTTCAGGAAACATCGGACGGACATAAAGGTTCTCTTTTTAAAGATAAGGTAACTCCCGACGGATACCATGTAAATACGGAAGGTGAGTGGACGGTGGAAAAACAGGTGCAGAAAAAGTAGGGGTTCAAGGAGAGGTGAGGTACAGGTGTACAAGACAAAAAAGGTGCTGAGCAGCACAATATTATGTTTTTTGGCAACAGCAGTTTTATGGGAGGTGATATTTTTGCAGGTTCCGCCCAAAACGGCTTGGGCAGATACCAATACCGTGCTGGCCTGGAGCGGGGACTGGCATCACTATTGTATTGACGGTTCCGGATATGCCCCCAACACAGCCAGCACAAAAAATGACAGGTATATGAGAGTAAGCACAGGGGAAGGGCTTAATTCCCAGGAGCGCTCCATTCTTTTCTGGTCCATGTTGTCGTTTATGGCATCCTACCGCCATGACCCGGCGGCAGCGGGAAGAATTGCGGCAATTAATCAGGGGGCCGGGGCGGCGGGGCTGAGACGAATTGACAGAGGGGTGACGGAGGAGGATTTAAAGGCCGTGATCCACTCCCCGTCCGTCCGCGGAAAATATAGCTGGCTGGACTATGCGGCGGCACATGAGGAGGAGTATTTAAGGCTGGCAGGATTTCTAAGCGGATCGGCGCAGACAGACGGAAAAGGGCAGGCTCCTGCCCTTCTGCAGGGCGCTACCTCCTTGGAGAAAGCAGTATCTGCAGCTGCGTTAACAGGGGAAAACGGATATGTGCTGGACTTCGATCCCGGGGGCAGGGACAGCGATTTTCTGGAGAAGGTTCCCATAATGCTGTCGTCTGACGGAACAAACTGGTCGTCAGGCAATGTAAACGGCTGGAATATACAAAAAAGCAGCACCCAGATCCGCATTACCAATCCGGATCCGAAAGCGGTTCCTGTGTACTTAAAATTTGATCCGTCAGGCACCGACTATGCACTGTCATCAGGAGGGTTTCACTCTCCTGATGAGTGCTACAGCAGTACGCTTCAGGTGTGGAAATGTGTGGAGTGTTCAAAAACCCATGCCACAGGAGGAAAAACACATCCTCTGGAAAATCATCAGAGGACCATTTGGATGGAGCTGGCAGATATGCCGTCAGCCGCATATTATGCTGCCCTTGAAAAGGGAAAGCCGGAAGGCACGGCCGGAGGCGGGGAAATACATTTTCAGATATACCGCCATGAGGAGGATATGGAGGCGGACTATCTTGTTCAGCTGTACAAGTACGATTATGAGACAGGGGCTCCTCTGCAGGGAGCGGTATTTGATTTATATGAGCGGTTTGACGACAGAGACACGGTGAGCCGCGATATGGGCGGGCAGGGAGAGATCTGTGAAAGCGGGATGGGACATACGCCGACTCTTTGGGAGGGGTTCCGCCTGGTAACTTCCGTTCGCACTGATTCAGAAGGACGGGCATCTTACAAACTGGAAAAGGAGTATCATTATGATAAAACATTCTGTGACGGGCATCCGGCCCCGGTATTTGGAACCGGAGAGGAAGATGAAAGTGAAGAGCAAGACGGCAGCGAGGCAGTGTACCAAGAAGAAAATGATGAGGGGGAGTATGAGGAAGATATAGAAGAAGCAGGCGCAGCCAACGCGGAACTTGCAGAGGAATGGCTGGAATGCGTGAGAGCGTGCGAGGCTCAGGCCCAGGATGGAACTCATTTCCACTGGATTATGGAGGAGGTGGACAGGGACGCCGTCGAGTCCGCGGCATCCTCCGGGGAGGCTTTAGACTGCGGCGCTGCCCAAAGTGCTGATCCGGAGAGGGCATATGAGGCGTCGGGATGCAGAAGGGACTGTGAAGAGACTTACAAGAACTTTATTTCGATGAGATACAGTTATACCTTCGTGGAGAAAGCTGCCAGGGAAGGATATGTGCTGCACGGGATACATAAAGATGACGTGCCGGTGGAGATCATCACAACCGATGCCTCTCAGAATGGGGCAAACGGGGTCTTTGGAGGGGGATACAGTGACAGTATAAAGGAAAACCACGTAAAACCTTCTGCGTCAGAACCCGTAGGGAGCATGGGGGTACCGGACCGTAAGGACGGTGTAAAAACGTGGATCGATTATTACGGAAGCATGATTCAGCCACGGCAATTTACGGCAATTGCAAAGCAGCTGATAGAATATGAGGGCTTCTCATGGCTGGAGGACATGTTCGAGGATGTGTGGGAGGACGCGCCTGAAAAGGGAACCCCATCGGATGCTGTCAGGGAGGAGCAGACGGCTGCCCGGGCCAGCGCTTCCAACGCAAAGCGCCGGTTGGCAGCGCCCTCTGTTTTCTCTTTCAGTACGGCAGGCAGATCCTGGTTTATGGGCGGGGAAAAGCGAAGCGGAGAATCCCGGCTTTTTGAAAATGCCTATGAGCAGGCGCTGAATTCTGCCAGTCATGGGGAGGAGGTAATAAAAGGACCGGCGGATCTGTATTCCCACGGAGGCGGGAAGGACGGAGATGAAGAGGCATGGAGAATCTATGACCACCGGACAGAGGGGGAAATCCATATTAATAAACGTGATATGGAGCTTCAAAACAGGGAAAGGAACGGCTATACGTCCTACGGCGATACCCAGGGAGACGCGGTGCTGGAAGGAGCAGTCTACGGCCTGTTTGCCGCTGACGATCTGGTTCACCCTGACGGAGTAACAGGAACTGTCTTCAGGCAGAACGACCTGGTAGCCATAACGGCTGCAGATAAAGAAGGCGATGCATCTTTTATGGCTATTACGGAGGCCCCCGGGCACACTTATGATTACAAAAGAGGATGTACGGCGGTTACTGGGGACGGATGGAATGTGGCAGCGCCGAAAAATCTTTACATTAAGACAGCCGAAATTGACGATTACACGGCGGATGGAAACTATATCCGGAGGTATGAGGATTATGAGACGGAAAACGGAAACTGCTGGATTGGAAGGCCTCTTCTTCTTGGACATTACTATATAAAAGAATTAAGCCGGTCAGAGGGATACGAGCTTTCTGTAAACGGCAGGCAGGATCCCGTAAGCAATTACGGATACAGCCTGGAGGTGACCATCCCCAGGGGGGAAGGATCGGCAGCCGTCACCAAAGCTCCTTATGTGGAACTTCAGTCCTCCGGTGAGGAGGAAGACACCATGCCCAATGTAATCAATTTTGCAGTCACCTCTCAGGGAACGGGGGATAAAGGGTATGACATTGAACTGAGCGTATTTCCAAAGGGAAGCCGGCTCTACCGGAAAGACATCTCCCAAAGACAACAGCAGGTAGAGGCTGCCACAGGGCAGAAGGAGAAACGGTATCTCTTTGACGCGTGGGGACAGCCCATTTATCAGAGAGCCGACAGGGAAAACACCTATCCGAAGCGAAACCCGGACGGAAGCTTTCAGACAAAAGAGGAGGCGGTCAATGCGGTAATTTCTTCAATGGGAACAGCCAGGATAAAGGTTCTTGATGAAGAGACAGCAGAGGAAATACTGGAAAATAGCTTTGACGGCCAGGATGACAGAGAAGCCAACCGGCAGCCGCTGGCGCTTAAAGGACAGGACAGCCGGCAGTTTTTGTATATCAAAATGAAAGTGGAAGCGGTGCTGCGGGCCTGCGGGTTTGAGACACCAAAGGAAAGAGCCGAAGCGGACGGAGATTTTAAATATTCGGGAAGAACAGAAGGCATCTACAATGAAGGGGTCCGCCGGGGAGATACGGATCATCAGGGAATATCAGGGGCTGCACCGGGGGAAACGGCAAAAAAGACTGTATACGGCCAGCCGGTTGTTGCGGTGGAGATACCTAAGCAAAGACAGGACAAAAGCACAACCACAGCGGCAGACGCCATCCTCTCTCTCCTGGATTTTTACGGGGAAAATCCCTGGTACAGTTTCGGAGGGATTCACGGATACAAAGAGTCAGAGAATGGATGGCAGTTTTATCTTTATGCAGGAGCGGAGGGAAATCCGGCTGACTTTGTTGTACCGGGAGGAACCGACGAGGAGCATGTGATCTATCACCGGATTACCTGGATTCCCGAAAACCGGCAGGAAAGTCCAAGATGGATCTATGTAAAATACGGAAATAAGCCGTCGGAAACCGTATTTGGAACATACAGGGACTTTCGTTCCTGGCAGACTCTGGGGCAGTACCGGTGCAGCGCCGTTCTCGTCAGCGATGCCATGGCCCTGGGGGACAAAACGATTCAGTCCCTGACAGTACTGCAAAATGTATATTATGACAAGGGCGAAACGCTGTGCAGCCCTGACGGAAGCCCTTTGCAGGCGTATGAGTGGGTGGATGTGATGACGACGGTGACCCAGACTCAGCAGGTTTACACATGGACGGAAATTCCCCTTGCAGAGAAAGGAGAACGGCTTGTAGGCCGCAGCAAAGGCAGATATGTGGATGCTTACGGAGCCGTACAGAATGATAAACAGGAATCTTTGACTGCCGTGTATAAACTGGTGCTGCCCAGGACAGAGATAACCCTGACTGAAAAAGACGCGGAAAAATTTTCGCCTGACTGCGGATACAGGGCGGGAGATGCTGTCGGGTACGGGGAGTATATGCTTTGGGCCATGGGGGCGCAGGTTCAGGTATATCTGGACTATGAAAGCCAGGCTATGGCAGGGGACGGGACGTATGTCAAGGCTGCCAGCCTTGCGTATCCCGGCCAGCAGTATCCCTTTCAGGACGGGACGGGAAGACCGGGGGAGGGGACGAGAAAAAATCCCATAGGAGTGCAGCAGCGGGTTATCGGCCAGTCGGTTAAGGTGGCAAAATCCATTGACAGGCAGGAGGCTGACGGGGATGGACCGGGAGAGGTGATGGATAATTTCCGCTTTAAGATTTACCTGAAAAGCAATCTTGAACGTCTTTTCCGGGATCCGGAGGGAAATGTTGTGTGGATGGACAGAAAGGGGAGGGAGATTGCGCCGCAGGAAACAGGCCGACTGTATCCGGCTCTTGTGCCTAAACTTTACACAAAGGTAACCCACAGAAGCACCCCTCTGTATAAAAATCCTTTAGACAGCGTAACAGCCAACAAGGTTTTGTACAGTATGGAAAAGGGATTTATCAGCGGAAAGCAGAATTCCGGATATACGGCGGTTTTGGAGACCAGTTCTGGACGGTACAATTATGAGAAATTTTTTGACGGGATTTCTGTGGCAAACAAAGACAAATGGAGAGACGATGCTGCGACTTTCACTTCCTGGAGACCTTTGGGCAACAAGGTCAATACCTCCCAGGCAGCACAGGAGAATACGGCTGTGTCAGACAGGGTACGGCAGTTTGCAATTGACTGGTATCTGGATCAGGAGATAGAAAAGCTTGTAAAAGCCGGCGATATGGCAAACGGAGAACATACGCAGGGAGAGGAGAAGAGTGAAGGGATCGGAGTGAAATACAGTGACCAGCTGTATGACGAGGCTCTGTGGGAAGCAATAAAAAAGGCTGAGAATTATCTGAAACCGTTTTTTGCCTATGACCTGGACGCGATTTATGCCGTTAAATGGGATACGGATACAGACGGAGGAAAGGACAAAGACAAAACCACTCTCAGCGCCGATGAAAAAGACGCGGCATGGTGTTTCGGTGTCTCGGCGGTTCTGCCCTACGGAACGTATGTGATTGTAGAACAGCAGCCTCAATATGCCCAACTGGAGGATCTGAAAAACCGGCATTATACCGTGGATACCCCGAAAGAGATTCTTGTTCCCGCGGTATATGAAAACTATGAGGGAGCCATAAAGCAGCCGGAGGCAATGAGCGGTTATTATACATACCGAAGAGAATTCTCCCCGGAGGAGCTGGCGGCCAGATTCACAATCCGGTTTAACCAGGAAAATCATGTTATAAAGGCGCATAATTATTTTGGGGATTTTCAGATATATAAATACGGACTGTCTGCGGGAGCCGTTACCAACGGCGCTTCCCATGCCGGGGCGGGAGACTACTTTGCACTGACCCAGAGCAGATATAAACCTCTTTCTAATTATTACAATGAGGAGGATAACCGGAACACAGGAAAGGTGCCCTACTATCTGACAGAGGGGATGAGCGGAAGAGAAGGCGTTTCCGGGGTATACCGCTACAGCTCTGTTTCCGAGACCGGCGCGGGGACGGTTATGGCAGGCGCCTTAAAGGCATTTGAAGGAACGTATGCCCAGGCCCTTGTGCCGTGGAGTCTGGCATCGACTGACAGGGAAGAGACAGATAAGAATCCGCAGCCGGGGGGAGAGGGAAGTTACCATGGTTTTGCCTGGAAAAGGTTCACGGACATACCCTATAAAAGCAGGCTGCGAATCGAAAAGCTGGATTCGGAGACCCATGAAAATCTTCTCCATGACGGGGCTGTGTTTCGGATTTACAGAGCCGGTCGGGACGAATCACGGTATGGAACCGGGGAGACGGACACTTATAAGGAAACAACGCTTATAACAGGAAGCAGGCAGTTTCTTGAAGGGATGGGAGCATGGGACATTACTTCCGTGTCCAGGGATGTTTTGGGGGTGGGAGAGCTTTACAGCGGCTTTGTGCCGGCGGGGACTCCCGTGTGCAGGGAGGAGGATCAGGTCATTCTTTATGATGGGTATGGAGGGATGACCGGAGATTTTAAGGCTTATACCACTACCAGGGACGGGGCGATGGAGGATGTAAACGAAAACGGACCGATCTGGGGGAACCAAAACGTGGGCTATCTGGAGACGCCTGAAGAATTAGAGGCAGGCGCCTATGTCCTTGCAGAGATCGATCCTCCTGCAGGCTATACCAGAAGCAGGCCTGTGGCATTGGAAATCTACAGCGATAAAATCGCTTACTGTAAAAACGGAAATCCTAAAAACAGAGTACTGGCAACGATTTACAGGCGGGTGTGGGAGACAGCCCGTTCCATGGGCAATGGGGCGAAGGATGATGCAGAGCTGGCACGGGTGTACATAGAGAATACACCCCTCAAGTTAAAAGTTGAAAAGAAGAAGAACTCTCAAACCAGTATCACTTATAAAGTGGACGGGCGGGTTGAGGGAAAACTGACAGAGATCGGCGGCAACCCTGCATACGAATATGCCTACAGCCAGGGAAGATATCTGGGATACGGGTGGAAGAAAGGCACCCTGGAATATTTAAAGCAGCAAAAGGACGAGGGCGCTCAGGTGGAGATCGTATACCGCGGCGGAATATTTGCGGGATACGGGTATGTGACCGTTGATAGGGGAAAGGGAGGCGAGGAAAATCCCTATGTGGCCGGAGCTATGATGACGCTGTACGAGGGACTGAAGCTAAAACCTTCCGGCGACAAAGAAGACTATGGGTTTGAGGGGCTGGTAATTGAGAGAAGCAACTTGGGCAATGTGACAAGAATGTATGTGAAAGAAGGCTGGGCCGGAACCCATACGGAATTTTTAAACAAAGACGGGAAGGCCTGGGATGCTGTCGAGGTAAACCGGCCGGATACAGATATTCTGTACTATGACCTGGGGGATTTGGATGTGTTTACAGCCCGGCAGACAGAGGGTGTAACTTTGAAATACGGTTATGACATCCATCATAATCCTGTTGAGCTGGGGCAGCTGGAGGAAGATCGGAACAATATTGCCCGCACGGACAGGGAGCATTCTGTTTTTGCTTTCAGGGAGGGCGTGCCCTATCTGGAGTTAACAGGAGGAGATTTTACGCAGATGTCCTATGACGAGGGAGATAAAATCCTTTCCGTGCCTGAGGGCACTTTGGTATACCATGTTGACAGGGACGGAAACAGGGACGCCCTGACTGACCCCCATACAGGCATGGCGTACGTAAGGACGGAGGGAACGGGGGATGTCTGCGTGTGGCCCGTATCTGTCACAAAGGACGAGTCAGGGCGTAAGATAGGAACCGATAAAATCACCACATCGCGGACAGCCACAGTGGGAGAGCACAAAGAGGCAGGATACTTAACAGGGTCCTGGCAGCCGGATGAGAGCGAAGAGAGCCATCATATGCTGACGGTAATTCAGAATATCAGAAAAGAGAATATGGACGGGGAGGCTGTTTATCACGGAAACAACGGAGTTTTTGAGAAGTTTCTGCGGATTTATGCGGATGAACACGGACTGCCGGAATATTTTGCCTGCAGCAGGGCAGAGTATGAGCAAAAAACATCCCTCTATGACAGAGATGGGGATCTGGTGCGCCAAAAAAGCTCGGATCTTTTAGAGGCTTATGAGAAGGCTTCTTATTTGGCAAAGGACTTCTCCGGTTCGGATAATGGGGATAAGCGGATATATCACAGATTTGGGGAGAGCTATCTGACAGAAAATACATGGGTAACAGGGGAAAAAAGCCCCAATGATCCCTTTAAGACGGTATTGACAAAAGGCCAGCCGGATATTTTAAAACGGGTTCCCGCCGGGATCTACATAATGGAAGAGCTAAAAGCTCCCGAAGGATATGTGAAAGGGTTTCCCGCAGCTGTGGAAGTGGAGGAAACTGCCAGAATCCAAACGGCACAGATGGAGGATGACAGCACAAAAGTCCTCATACAGAAATTAGACGGTACGGCCGGATATCAATATAAGGTGCTGGATATGAACCGGACAGAGTCTTCCGGAAACCATCCGGAAACCGGAACCGTGCAGGAAGGCAAGGCTAACTTCGGCCACGGCCAGGTGGAAGGGGCAACGCTGGTTCTTTCCGAGATGGAGGGGCAGAAAAAAGGAGAGGAAGTCCTTGTGTGGGAGACGGGAAAAGAGCCGCTGTACATGGAGGGACTGGCACAAGGGCTCTATCTTTTGGAAGAACGCAGGACGCCGGAAGGATTTGTGAAAGCGGATCCGGTAACCGTAAAAATTGACAGCATAGGACAAATGCAGATGGTAAAGATGTTGAATGACCACACGAAAGTGGAGTTTGAAAAGTACACTCTGGATGAGGGAAAACGGACGCTTTTAGCCGGCGCTGGGTTTGCCCTGTATGAGGCGGTTATTGATGAGGACGGACAGTATCACAGGGGACAGGAGGTCGATACATGGGAGAGCAGTGACGGAAACATTTACCGGGGGTTTGTATCTGCATTTGAGGAGATGTACAGAGACTACGGAACAGCAGGCCGAAAGGTTTTGTGGAATGTGGACGGACATGAATATATGGCTGAATATGTATCTCATCAACAGATTGACGCTTCCATATCCGGAGGGGAACATTCGCTGTTTCCGACCAGCGCTGATATAAGATTCCGGACGGATAAAGGGGAGGAGTTCCGCATTGTGGTATATGAGCAGCAGGACAGCCGCCAGGGAAGGGATTTCGTCTGCGAATACCAGTTTGACTACAAAACACTTGGGAATGTAAACAGCCGTGCCGTTTCCTATGTAACCATAGACGGGATGCGGCGCATGGACTACCTGCCTGTGGGAAAACGTTATGTGCTTGCGGAGCTGAGACCGCCCCAGGGCTATGGAACGGTGCCGGACAAAGTGATTACGGTGGAGGAAACGGTTCAGGTTCAAAGGCACAGTATATTGAATCAGGACAGCTCCCTGTTGATCTCCAAATGTGTAAAGGATGGGCAGAAAGAACTGGCAGGGGCATATCTGGCTCTTTACCGGGCAGATGAAAAAGGAGAACTGATTCAGAGCCGGGAATATCTGGCAGCGGAGTGGGTAAGCGGTTCAGACGGCGTTTATACGGAAGAGGACTGGATAAACGGGCGGATTCCCGAAGGCTGCAAAAAGGGCGATGTAAAACCTCATCAGCTGAGGCGTCTGCCCAAGGGCATTTATTACCTGGTGGAAGTGAAAAGCCCGGATTTCTACACGCTTATGGAGCCTGTAAAATTTACCTATGAGCAGAATCAGCAGATTCAGATTATACGGGCGTACAATGAAATTGTACGGGGAGAATTGGAGATTTTAAAGACAGATAAAGATGGCGGGCTGCTGAAAGGAGCTGTGTTTGAACTTACGGCTTACAGAGGCTTAGACAGAGAACCGGTTTTTGAAAAAATGGTCAGCGCTCAGGACGGAAATGTGCGTGTTTTAGATTTACCTGTGGGAGAACCGGCAAAAGACGGAACCGTCGTGCCGTACAGGTATCGCCTGAGAGAAATAACGCCTCCTGTGGGGTACAGCTCAGAGCCCAGAGTCTATACGTTCTGGTTTTCACCGGACGATGGGGAGGCATCCTGGGCCGGCGGCCGGAAGGCGGAAGTAAGTATTCAGGCGGTTAACGAAAAAACCAGGATTTCTATCAGGAAACAGGATTTTGACAGCCCGGATCAGTGGGTTGCCGGCGCAAAGCTGGCAGTATATCATGTGACGGGGCGCGATGATAAAGGCCGATATATGTACGATGATGAAGCGCCGGAGGCGACCTGGGTAACCGGGGCGGAGGAGAGTTATGTGCTGGAGGGGCTGACGGCAGGAGAGACGTATATACTGGCAGAGAAACATGCGCCGGAGGGGTACGAGCTTATGAAGCCCTGCGCGTTTACGCTGTCAGAAGACGGAAGACGGATTTGTTCTGTTAACGGGGAGATGGGAGCCGTAACGGCATATACCTGTGAAGAAAGCGGTGCCGTCCGTTCTGTAGAAGTGCAGGGACGGTACGGTATAAAAGTGGAAATGGAACTGCGCAATGAGGCAGGTGAAATGATTGCTTCCTGGACTGCAGGCGGGGACGGACATGTGTTTGGCGAGGAGGACGGGATAAAAGAGCATGAGATTTTCCGTCTGACGGAGACCACCGTTTACAGTGACGGAAGCAGGGAGATCACGGGACAGACCACAGGAAGATGCCATCTGTCGGAGAACGGAACCTGGAAGATACCGGATCGGAGGACAGACAGAGTACAGGTGAAACTGGCGTATGAAGACGGGGTGGAGATTGATTCCTGGAACCCGTCGGAGCTTATGCCCAGTATGACGGTGGAAAATCCGGAGGCGCCGGAGAGCCCAAAGATTATCATAAACGGAGGGCAGGGAGCGGTAAAGGGAACAGGGCTGTACCAGACAGACATTGTGTGCACCAATACAACCCACAGCCCTGCGGATATGATCCTTTCTGTCCAGCCGGGAGATGAAGTTACAGTCATCGATCCGGGGGAAGGCCGTCTGGAAGACGGACAGATACAATATCGGTTCAGCCAGGTTAAACCGGGGGAGACCCGCCAGGTTCGCTACGGGTCTCAGCTAAAGGCCCATGCCGGAGAAATTACCGTGACTGCAAGTTTGACGTTGGCGGGTAAAACCATGGAGGAAAGAAAAACGGTTCCCATAATGCAGAAAAATAAGCTGACAATTTTTAACGAAGTGACGGGAACAGGCAAGGAGGCGGCAAAGAAAGATCAATGGGATTTCCAGGTGTTTTTGTACACAGATAAAGGCCGGGAGTTAAAGGGAAGTTACGTCTATGAGGGCAGCAAAAGCGGAAGCTTAAGAAGCGGTGACATACTGAGCCTTTCGGCCAACGAATATGTAACCATCGATCCGGGGGAGATCTACAGGGATATCCGATATAAAGTCCTGGATCTGCAGGATAATACTCTGGCCGACGGCCAGGCGGGGCACCAGACGGGCGGGTGCGCGTCCTTTTTAAGGGAAGCGCCGGACAGGGCTTTGAGGACAATTTTTCAGAAAGGGCAGCAGTATGAGATCTCGGAAACCACATATTACAGTGACGGCAGTGCAAGAGAGAGCCATAAGATGAGATTTTTGCTGGATGATCAGATATCCATAGAAGGAATCGCAGTTATGGACAGAAAACAGAAAGTATCTGTAAGCAAAAGGGATATTACCGGACAGGAAGAACTTGAAGGGGCTCTTATGCAGGTAAGAAAAACGGACAATACAATTTTGGAAGAGTGGGTATCCGGAAAAGAACCGCACGTTTTGGAGACTGTCCTGGTTCCGGGAGAGACCTACATCCTTCGGGAGGAGACGGCGCCGGCCGGATATGGCCTGGCAGAAGAGATTGCTTTTCAGATTCAGGAAGGCGGATGGGTCAATACGATTATAATGGAGGACCAAAAGACCCATGGGATTTTCAGCAAAAAAGCAATTACAGGACAGGAGGAGATTCCAGGCGCGGTTATGCGGATCTTGGACGAGAACGGGGCTGTGGTGGAAGAGTGGATATCCGGTACAGAGCCCTATGAAATACGGGGGAAGCTGGAGGCAGGAAAGACGTATATTCTTCATGAGGAAAGAGCGCCGGACGGTTATGGATACGGGGAGGATGTTTCTTTTACCGTAGCTTTGGACGGAAGTACAGACAGGGTGGAAATGCGGGACACCCCGACCCATGTGGAGCTGAGCAAGACCGATATTACAGGAGATAAGGAACTTGCAGGTGCCGAGATGGAAGTTCTGGATGAAAAAGGAACCGTAATTTGCAGATGGGTTTCCACAGGAGAACCTTATAATCTGACGGGCGTACTTCAGGCAGGAGGTACCTATATACTGCGGGAGACGGCGCCGCCGGGAGGCTATGCCTATGGAGCAGATGTAAGGTTTACGGTTTCGGAAGACGGAACGGTTGATCGCGTGGTTATGAAGGATGAGGCGACCAGGGCGGAGATTTTAAAAACAGACAGAAGAACAGGCCGTGCACTTTCAGGTGCAGGACTGGAATTGGTAACTTTGGACGGGGCAGTGGCAGAGTCGTGGATCAGCACAGACGAAGCCCACGTGCTGGAGGGGAAGCTGCAGGCAGGCCAGACCTACATTCTGAGGGAGAAAAAGGCGCCGGAGGGATACCAAAGGAACCGTGAAGACATGCGGTTCACGGTTCCGAGAGAGGCCAAATCCATTCTTGTGGAGATGGAGAATGAGAGACAGCCGCCTGCCGCCGACACACCGGGAAAACCAGAAGAACCGGGGAACAATCTGAAACCGGAAAAAACAGGGAAAGTATACACAGATTACTGGTCACTGATGGCAGCTCACGGCAAGAGCTCCTACGAGACATTTACCAATTTAAAGCTGCCGGGACTGGGAGACAGCGGCCGAAAAGGGGCGGCACTGCTATGGCTTGGCGGTGCGGGAGCTCTGTGCTTTGGAGCGGCAGTATGGATTGCGGGAGGAGGAAAATCAAAATTGAAAGGGAAATTCTGGATTCTTTTGTGCATTTGCTTTACATTGAGCATGGCGGCGCCGGCTGCGGCTTATGGGGAGACGGCAGAGGTAAAGCCGCAGGGGAGGCTGGTGGTGACAGGAGACGTGTACCAAAGAGAAAGCCAGCTGCCCGAAGTTTTGCCGGAAACATATTATTACAATGATGAAGAATATGTGCGCCAGTCCTATCAGATCGTAACGGCAATGACTGAAGCAGGCGCAAAGGAGGTGGAAGAGACCGTTATCTATGAGGAGGTGGAGCAGGCAGATACATTGCCGGAGACACTGGACATCACGGTGACGGATCAGAGATACGGGACGGAATATAAAAAAGCGTTTCCGGTAACAGATGTGCAGTTTTATAATTGGAGATGGGTGCCGGGATTTGAACTTCCGATTACAGTGGAGGAGGCGGATGCCCAGACCTATGAGCTGAACGGAATACGGATTCCGGCCCGGGAGGAAGCCCCATTTCTCGGCTATGAAAAAGAACTGCTTGTGCTGGCTCAGATTAATCCCGATTATTATCGGATTTTGGAGGTAACGTGGACGGAGGATTCATGGCTTGGGGAGGACGGGAAGGTGTACCGGAACGCAGTGGCCACAGGCGAGAAATATGTGGCGGACTGCCAGGCAGTTTACGGCGGCGAGGCGGTTTTTGATCCTGCAGAGGGCGTGGCATGGCAGGCTGTGTATCAGAAAGCGGTTCAGGAAACCGAAGGGGCCTCAGATAACAGGGAGGAGGAGCCGTGGCGGCTTCACGCGCTGGGAACTTCTGCCCCGGAGGAGAACAGGCAGCAGGCAGAGCTCCAGAATGAACCGGCAGGAATTTATATCACTTTGAGACAAGCGGTATTCACAGCCGGGATTGTGCTGTTTCTTCTCCCTGCACTGCTTATTTTTATCAGAAAGTATCAAAAAGCTCATAAGCCTTTAAAAAAATGAATTTATTTGGTATGATAGAGGAAATCAGGCGACAGCAAAATTTCCTGGCTGTTGTAAAGTATGGAAAGAGGAGGAACAGGGTATGAGAGAGTGCGGAATACTGCTTCCCATAGCCAGCCTGCCGTCAAAATACGGTATCGGGGCTTTTTCTAAGGAGGCATATGAATTTGTGGATCAATTAAAAGAGGCGGGGCAGAGTTACTGGCAGATTCTGCCCCTGGGTCCTACGGGATACGGAGATTCCCCCTATCAGTCGTTTTCTGCATTTGCAGGCAACCCGTATTTTATTGATCTGGAGCAGCTGACAAAAGCAGGCTTTTTGACAGAAGAGGAGTGCCTGGAGACGGATTTTGGCGAAGACGAGGCTTCCATTGACTATGAAAAGCTGTATAACGGACGTTTTTTGCTGCTGAAGAAGGCATTTCTCAGGTGGAAGGAGAAAATGGGGAGAAAAGGGACGGATATTGACAGGATTTTTGAAAAGCGCCTGATCCAGGAAACGAGGGATTACTGTTTTTATGCGGCTTTAAAAAGGCACTTCGGGGAAAAAAGCTGGATTTTATGGGACAGGGATATCAGGCTTCGGAAAAAGAAGGCGGTGGAGAAATACAAAAGGCTTTTGGCGGAAGAGATCCGTTTTTATGAATTTCAGCAGTTTATGTTTTTGAAGCAGTGGAAAAAGCTGAAGGCTTATGCCAATAAAAACGGGGTCAGGATTATCGGGGATATTCCGATTTATGTGGCATTTGACAGTGCTGACAGCTGGAGCCACCCGGAACTGTTTCAGTTTGACGAGGAAAACCGGCCTAAAGCCGTGGCAGGGTGCCCTCCCGATGCATTTTCCGCTACAGGGCAGCTTTGGGGCAATCCGCTGTATGACTGGAAATACCATAAAAAGACAGGATTTAGATGGTGGCTGAGGCGGATGAAGTACTGTTTTGATTTGTATGATGTTGTGCGGGTAGATCATTTCAGGGGCTTTGACGAGTACTATGCCATTCCCGCAGATGCCGAAACGGCTGTCAACGGAACCTGGGAGAAAGGGCCTGGGATAACCCTTTTCAAAAAGATGAAGAAAGTATTCGGGAAGGTTAACATTATTGCGGAAGATCTGGGATTTTTGACTCCCAGTGTCTATAAGCTTCTGGAGGACACGGGATTTCCGGGAATGAAGGTACTGCAGTTTGCTTTCAGCACCGGTGAAAGAAGCTGTTATCTCCCCTATTTCTATGATCATAATTGCGTTGTTTACACAGGAACCCATGATAATGATACAGTATGCGGATGGTATGAGGCCATGGAAAAGGAGGAGAAAGAGTTTACAAAAGATTACATTGGCCGCGGGGATACGCCCCGAGAGAATGTTTCCTGGGATTTTATCCGGCTGGCAGCCGCCAGCGTGGCAGATTTATCCGTGGTACCGCTGCAGGACTATCTGGGTGTCGGAAAAGAAGGGCGGATTAACACTCCTTCAACCCTGGGAGGCAACTGGACATGGCGGCTGAAAAAGGGAGAATTTACGCCGGAGATCATAGAGAGGTGCAGAAAGCTCAATTGGGTTTACGGCAGGTGCCGGGAATAATAAGGCAGCAGGCGGTTGTTACTTCTTGATTAAAAAAGGCCAGGGAACCGGAGATTTCCGGCTCTCTGGCAGAAATTGCTATGCAGTCCCATCGGGAGTGCCCGGGGCTGCTTCCCCGGAGTCGCCGGGGACAGTCTGTTCGTTTAGTGAAAAAGTGGTCACATATTCATTGCCTGACATGTCTTTGACAGTTACAGACAAGCCGTCCGGATCCATCTGGAAGGAGACTCTTCCGGTGGCCTTATCTATCGTCAGGGGAAGTATCTGCTGTCCGGTGGAGGTCAGGGCGCTGATGGAAGCGTAATCGATACCGGACTGAGTATCAATAATCGTAAAAGACAGAAGGCCGTCCTCGGAGAGATAGTCTTCTATGGCCGGAGGTTCATCATCCAGGATATCAATGTGCTCGTACTCCAACAGGGCCATGCCGTTAAAATTTTTCATGTAGATTTCCAGGGCGCCGTTGTGGGTTATGGTGGATCGGTACGTTCTCTTTCCCACTTTGACCAGGTCAAGAGGCTGTGAGTCCATCTTGATGGTCACTTCCTTAAGAGGCATGATGGATTTAATGGTAAATGTGACGTCCGTAGTCCGGTAATCATTGGTGCCTTCGATTACGACTTCATATTTGGGTTTAGTTGTAACCAGAAAGAAGATAATGCTGTTGACAATCAAAAATGGAAGTATATAAAACAGCAGCAACTGGACGAGATCCGAGTCCGGAAAATGATTATACTTATACGGACGTGAACTGCGGTATGTATGATGATTCATAAAGATCGAAACCTCCTTTGCAAATAAACAGTATAAGCATATCAGAAAATAAAGGTTCTTACAAGTTTATCTTCTAAAATCTTTTAAGTTGTGGTAAGATGCTTGTAATAGCAGCGAACCGGGACACCCGTCGCTGAAGGCGATTTGAGATGCAACCGAATGCAGAGAGGAGTTCTATGATTAGGAAAGCAGCAGAATTTGCCGCCAGGGTCCATGAAGGTGCCCTGAGAAAAGGAAGCAAGATTCCATACATTTCCCACCCGATGGAGGTGGCTATGATCGTTGCACTGATGACTGACAATAAAGATTTGATTGCCGCGGCTTATCTTCATGATGTGATTGAGGATGCCGGGGTAAGTTACGGGGAACTGGAACAGGAGTTTGGAACCAGGGTTGCGGAACTTGTCAGAAGGGCAAGCGAGGATAAATCAAAAAGCTGGGTAGAACGGAAACAGGCAACCATTGACAGGCTGGTCACTGCAGAGAGGGACGACAGGATTCTTGCTTTTGGGGACAAGCTGAGCAACCTGCGGAGCACGGCCAAGGATTATATGGTTGTGGGGGATGAGATTTGGCAGAAATTCCGGGCTAAGGATAAAAATCTGCAGGCATGGTATTATGAAAGTGTGGTGGACAGTTTTTCCATTTTTAAAGATCATCCCTTTTACCAGGAATATCTGTGGCTTTTGACCATGGTATTCGGCTGGAGTATGCGCGGCGTTGCACCCCCGGTGAAAATGTGCTAAAATGAAAGGCATTTAACGAATAAAAAGGTTTAGAAAGGATATTTGTGATGAACATATCTTATCAGAGCACCAGAGGCGGAGAAAAAGGGGTAACTGCATCCCAGGCGATTTTGAAAGGACTTGCCTGTGACGGCGGTCTGTTTATGCCTGCAGAGATACCGAAGCTTGACCTGACTATGAGGGAACTGGCCGGGAAGACCTATCAGGAAACGGCATATGAGGTGATGAAGCTGTTTTTAACGGATTTCACGGAGGATGAACTGAAGGGATGTATTGACCGGGCTTATGATAATAAGTTTGATACAAAAGCCATCGCTCCTCTTGTGAAAGCGGACGGGGTTTATTATCTGGAACTGTTTCACGGCAGTACCATTGCGTTTAAAGATATGGCATTGTCCATTCTGCCGCATCTGATGACGGCAGCAGCGAAAAAGAACCATTTGGATCAGGAAATCGTAATTTTGACTGCGACCTCGGGAGATACGGGCAAAGCGGCTATGGCAGGGTTTGCCGGTGTGGAAGGAACCAGGATTATCGTATTTTATCCAAAGGGAGGGGTCAGCAGGGTTCAGGAGCTGCAGATGGTGACCCAGAAGGGGGATAATACAGCCGTGGTGGCTATTCACGGCAACTTTGACGACGCCCAGACCGGTGTGAAGCAGATTTTTTCGGACAAGGAGTTTGCCCGGAAGCTGGAAGAAAAGGGGTTTGTATTTTCCTCTGCCAATTCCATCAATATAGGAAGGCTGATTCCTCAGATCGTTTACTACGTATATGCTTACGGACAGCTTCTGAACAATGGAGAGATCGGCGACGGGGAGAAGATACACGTAACGGTTCCCACAGGCAACTTCGGCAATATTCTGGCTGCGTATTTTGCGAAACAGATGGGAGTGCCTATTGATAAACTCATCTGTGCCTCCAATGACAATAAGGTGCTGTATGATTTCTTTAAAACCGGTACCTATGATAAAAAGAGAGACTTTATCCTGACCATTTCCCCGTCAATGGATATCCTTATTTCCAGCAACTTAGAGAGGCTCATCTATTTAAGCACCGGCTGCGATGCCGGGAAGACATCCGGGCTTATGGCTGATTTGGCAAAGACAGGATCTTATACAGTCAGTGAGGATATGAAGCGGAGGATGGCTGATTTTGCAGGCGGGTTTGCTACCCAGGAGGAGGATAAGGAGGTCATCAGGAAGGTGTATGAGGACACCGGATATGTGATGGATACCCATACGGGTGTTGCCTGTGCCGTATATCAGAAATACAAAGCAGAGTCAAAGGACGGGACAAAGGCAGTTATCGCATCTACGGCCAGCCCCTACAAGTTTTCGCGCAGCGTGATGGAAGCCATTGAAAAGACAGAGCTGCCGGAAGATGAGTTTGAGGTGATTGACAGCTTAAGCCGCATTTCGGGAACAGAGATTCCCCGGGCCGTGGAGGAGATCCGCAGTGCTCAGGTGCGTCACAGCAGAGAATGCGCCATAGAGGAAATGAAGACAACGATTGCCGGGATTTTAGGTTTATAATTACAGGATTATAATTCCAAATTACCTTTTCAAATGCCGCATAATGTTGTATACTAAAACAAATGCAGGCCCTGGCCGGCAGATGAAGTACATTTTAAGAGATGGAGGGTTTTGATTATGTTAGTATCAGCAAGAGACATGCTTGAAAAAGCGAGAGAAGGCAAGTATGCCGTAGGCCAGTTCAATATTAACAATCTGGAGTGGACAAAATCCATTCTGCTGACGGCAGAAGAACTGAAGTCCCCCGTAATCTTGGGCGTGTCCGAGGGTGCAGGCAAGTATATGACAGGCTACAAGACGGTTGTAGGCATGGTAAACGGGATGCTGGAAGAGCTGAAGATCACGGTTCCGGTAGCGCTTCATTTGGACCACGGCAGCTATGACGGATGCTTAAAGTGTATTGAGGCAGGATTCTCCTCTGTTATGTTTGACGGTTCCCACTATCCCATCGAGGAGAACGTGGCTAAAACCACAGAGCTGGTTGCTATCTGCAAGGATAAGGGGCTTTCCCTTGAGGCAGAGGTAGGTTCCATCGGCGGTGAGGAAGACGGCGTGGTAGGAGCAGGCGAGTGTGCGGATCCAGACGAGTGCAAGGCGATTGCCGATCTTGGCATCGACTTTCTGGCGGCAGGCATCGGCAATATTCACGGAAAATATCCGGAGAACTGGGCAGGTTTAAGCTTTGAGACTCTGGCGGCAGTTAAGGAGAAGGTAGGCGATATGCCTTTAGTACTTCACGGCGGAACAGGCATTCCGGCAGATATGATTAAAAAAGCCATCAGCCTGGGTGTTGCGAAGATTAACGTAAATACAGAGTGCCAGCTGGCCTTTGCGGAGGCGACCCGCAAGTACATCGAGGCCGGAAAAGATCAGCAGGGCAAGGGCTTTGATCCGAGAAAACTTCTTGCGCCGGGCGCAGAGGCTATCAAAGCCACAGTGAAAGAGAAGATGGAACTGTTTGGATCTGTAGGAAAGGCATAATCAGCCCGGTTATAAAGAAAATGCTTGCTTTTTTACCTGAAATGGTTTATCTTATCTAAAGAAAGAACGACGGCGTTCTCCTGGTTCTGAGGAGGACGCCATTTTTCATATGAATTATGAAAAAGGAGAGGATGGAGAAGCCGTGAGTGAAACTGTGAACGTTGTGGAGATCTTTGGAAAAAATGTATTTAATGAAACCGTAATGAGAGATTATCTTCCAAAAGGGGTTTTTAAAAAGCTGAAAAAAACCATTGAAGACGGTGCAGAGCTGGATCCGTCTATTGCGGATGTGGTGGCGCACGCCATGAAAGACTGGGCTATCGACAGGGGGGCTACCCACTATACCCATTGGTTTCAGCCCCTGACAGGAGTGACGGCGGAAAAGCACGACTCCTTTATCTCTGCTCCCGATGCCGAGGGAAAGGTGATTATGGAATTTTCCGGCAAAGAGCTGATAAAGGGCGAGCCGGATGCATCCTCTTTTCCTTCAGGAGGCCTTAGGGCCACCTTTGAGGCCAGAGGGTATACGGTGTGGGATTGTACTTCGCCGGCGTTTTTGAGGGAGGACACCCTGGGAGTTACTCTGTGCATTCCCACGGCGTTTTGCTCTTATACAGGGGAAGCCCTGGATCAGAAGACGCCGCTGCTTCGCTCCATGCAGGCCATTGACAAACAATCCCTGCGGATATTAAGGCTGTTCGGCAATACTACGGCCAAGAGGGTTGTCCCGTCCGTAGGTCCGGAGCAGGAGTATTTTCTTGTTGACAGGGCTAAATATCTTCAGAGAAAAGATCTGATCTATGCGGGGCGCACGCTGTTCGGAGCCATGCCTCCCAAAGGGCAGGAGCTGGAAGACCATTACTTCGGAGCCATCCGTGAGCGGATCGGCGCTTATATGAAAGAGGTAAATCAGGAACTGTGGAAGCTGGGAGTGACATCCAAAACCCAGCACAATGAAGCGGCTCCTGCACAGCATGAGCTGGCTCCCATCTACGATCAGGTGAATCTGGCGGTGGATCACAACCAGATGGTCATGGAGACTTTGAAGAAGGTGGCGGGCCGCCACGGGCTGACCTGCCTGCTTCACGAGAAACCCTTTGCCGGAGTCAACGGTTCCGGAAAACATAACAATTGGTCCCTCATCTCAGACGACGGAATCAATCTTCTTAACCCGGGCGAGACTCCCCATGAGAATATCCAGTTCCTTTTGGTTCTCGGGTGTATTATGAAAGCGGTGGATAATTATGCGGATCTGCTGAGGGAGTCAGCCTCAGACGCGGGCAACGATCACAGGCTGGGAGCCAATGAAGCTCCGCCGGCCATTATCTCTATTTTTGTGGGAGAGCAGCTGGAAGATGTGATCGATCAGCTGTGCTGTACCGGGGAAGCGACCCATTCCAAGAGCGGCGGGAAGCTGATGACCGGCATTGCCACCCTGCCGGATCTGGATAAGGACGCTACGGACAGGAACCGCACGTCGCCCTTTGCCTTTACAGGCAATAAGTTCGAATTCCGGATGGTAGGTTCCTCCGATTCCGTTGCGCCGCCCAATGTGGTGCTCAATACCATTGTGGCGGAGGCGTTTAAGGAGGCGGCCGATGAGCTGGAGACGGCGGAGGATTTTGACGCGGCTGTCCATGATATGATTAAAGAACTGCTGGCAGCTCACAGAAGGATTATTTTTAACGGCAACGGGTATTCAGACGGTTGGGTGAAGGAGGCAGAGACAAGAGGGCTTCCAAACATCCGCTCCATGGTGGACGCCATCCCGGCCCTTGTCACGGAAAAGGCAGTGAAGCTGTATGAGACCTTCGGCGTATTTACCAGAGCCGAGCTGATATCCAGAGCGGAAGTGGAATATGACGCATACGGAAAGGCTGTCAATATCGAAGCCAGAACCATGATTGATATGGCGGGCAAACAGATTATCCCGGCGGTTATCCGGTATACCACACAGCTGGCTCAATCCATAGGCGCCATAAGGACCGCATGTCCTGACGGGATGATGGACGTCAGTGTGCAGACAGAGCTTCTGGCGGAGACATCAGCCCTTTTGTCGGATATGAAAAGGGCTTTGGCTTCTCTGGAAGATTTGACAGCAGAGTGCGGATCCATAGAAGACGCCTGCACCCGCGCCCACGGATACCACGACAAGGTGGTGCCTGCGATGGAGGCTTTAAGAGCACCTGCCGACAGGCTGGAGATGATTGTGGATAAAGAGCTGTGGCCCTTCCCAAGCTACGGCGATCTGATTTTTGAAGTATAGCAAAACCGGCAGGTTCCTGCGATATGCGGGAATCTGCCGGTTTTACTGCAGCGATGTACTAGTCTGCAGGATATACGAGCCTTTCTTCTGTAAGGTTTAAAAGCACCTCTTTTAAATACCGTTCCGCCAGAAGCTTTGTCATCGGCAGGTTCATATCCAGATAGTTTCCGCAGTCTTTGGCTGCGGCTCCGGGAACATCACCCTGAAAATCCCGGATAAATTCGTACATCCGCGTCATGAGAGGGACAATATCCCGGGATTCATAATCGCCGGACAGAAGCAGGTAAAAGCCTGTGCGGCATCCCATGGGACCAAAGTAGAGAACCCGGTCTTTAAACTCCGGATCATTTCGAAGGAACGTAGCCCCCAGGTGTTCTATGGTATGAACCTCTGCCGTGTTTATCACCGGCTCAAAATTGGGGCGGGTCATGCGGATATCAAAGGTGGTAATTACCGTGCTGCCGGCGTGATCCTTGCGTGATACATAGACGCCGGGCAGAAGGCGCAGGTGATCAATGGTAAAACTGGTTATTTTCTCCATAATATTCTCCTTTATGCAGGCGGTTTTCAATGGACATATGCAGCTGCGTTCACAGAGTACATGTAAACAGTAACAAGTATAGCGAAAAAACAGCGAAATTTCAAGATGATATCCTTGCAGAACATAAAAGAATGGAATATAATGGTTACTGTTCACACCATGGCTAATCACTCCGCTGATTAGCCGGGAGGATGCACGTAATGGCAGCGAACCAGGCCGCCCATCGCCGGAGGCGATTTGGAATGGCGGACTGGGTTACTGTTTGCTGGGCACCAGTGAACAG
>JAAWLV010000202.1 GCA_022798105.1 Hungatella sp. | reverse complement strand
ACTGGTTTGTCAAGTGTTTTAGAGAAAAAAGTGGGTGATTTTTGAAAAATAGGTTCTGAAAGCCCCATGAAATAAGGGCTGAAGATTCCGAGAAGTTATCATTGGTAAAAAGGAGGAACCTTGCCATGTTATTGACCCAATTACAGCAAAAAGAAAACTTCTCCAACGCTGAAAATGTTCTGGCCTCATATATTTTAGGCAATCCGGACACCGCGCTGCGTCTGACCCTTCAAAAACTGGCGGACGCAGCCTTTGTGTCCAAACCTACGGTCATCCGCTTATACCGCAAACTGGGGTTTAAAAACTACAGTGATTTTCGTCTGAAATTCTACAGTGAACTGGCAAGCCAGCAGAAATATTTAGATGATATCGATCCCAATCTTCCCTTCGGACGTTATGACAGCTGCCGTTCCGTTGCCAGACGCATCAGCGAGCTGATGATACAGACCATCACCAACTGCTACGGCCTTATTGACGAACAGGCCATCCTCTCGGCTGCAGCCAGCCTCTCCCAGGCAAACCGTATCCTTATTTTTGCCATCGGCGACTGCTTTATACGGGCCCGCAGCTTTCAGAACAAGTTGATCAAAATCAACAAGTACGCCATTCTCGTAAACGAGCTCCATGAGGACACCATCCATATCTGTCACGCCTCATCGGAGGATGCCGCTCTCATTCTCTCCTTCGGCGGCAATTTTCTGAGAACCTACCCGAAAAAACTGCAGGCTCTCAGAAAAAAAGGGACAAAGCTGATTCTGATTACTTCTCTGACAGATCCGAAGCTGTCATCCATGTTTGACACGGTTATACTTTTGGACAAAGGGGAAGATATGTTCTTAAAGATTGCAACCTTCTCGTCGCAGATTGCCATTGAATATATCTTAAATGTTTTGTATGCATGTATTTTCAAGCAGGAATACGACAGAAACCTGGAAAGCAACAGGGAGGATTATTGGTTTCGGAGACAGAACGGGATAAACTGAAATCCCCTCTACGCTCTCCCCCGCCGTCTCCCGCTCCCCAGCTTGCTGAACCGATGGAAATACACCAGAAACAGCACCGTCGTCACCGACCAGGTCAGCGGGTAGCTGAACACCACCGTGGTGATGGTCCGCCTAAGAGGCACAGCTATCATAATCCACGCCACCCGCAGCGCGCAGACTCCCACCATGGTCAGCATCATGGGAATCCAGGAGTCCCCGATCCCCCTCAAAGCCCCGGAATAAATTTCGATGGTCACATAGGTAATAAAGGCAGGCACCAAAAAGTGCAGAATCTCCATCCCCTTTTCCAGCACCGCCCCGTCAGTGGTAAAAATCTCAAAAATATAAAACCCGAAATGATAGAGGATAAAGGAGAGGACCACCGCCGATCCCAGGGTCATAAGCATACACTGGCGGATGCCCTGCTTTACCCGCTCCAGCTTTCCCGCGCCGTAGTTCTGCCCCACAAAGGTGGTAATCGAGATGCCGAAGGCGTTGATAATCATCCAGAACACGCTGTCAATCTTGCCGTAAGCCGTCCATGCCGCAATGGTATCCGTCCCCAGACTGTTGACGCTGGACTGAATGATCACGTTGGACAAAGAGTACATCACCGACTGGAGCCCCGCCGGAAGGCCAATCCGGATAATTCTCGCAAGCATCCTCATATCCAGCCGTATCTGAGAAGCCTTAAGCCTGTAGCTCTCCCTGGTCCTTGTAAGAACCACCACCACGAAAAGGGCGCTGGCTGTCTGGGACAAGATGGTAGCAAGGGCGGCCCCTGCCACCCCCATCTGCAGATACACCACCAAAACCACATCCAGCACAATGTTGGTGACACATCCCGTAATCAGGAAAAACAGAGGCCTTTTAGAATCACCCACCGCCCTGAGGATCCCGGATCCAATATTGTAGATAAGGTTGGGGATGGTACCTGCAAAATAAATCCGGATATAGAGGACGGCGTGTTCCATAATATCCCCGGGCGTCCCCATCATGGACAGGGCCAGAGGTGCCCCGAAGATTCCCGCCGCCATGATGCCCAGGCCGCAAAGCAGGGAAAATGCCACGGAGGTGTGAACCGCATAACCCACCTTGTCCGCCCTTCCCGCGCCGTAAAACTGGGAAATGATCACCGTAGCGCCGGAGGCAAGACCGACGAAAAAGCCTACCAGCAGATTGATCAATGTCCCGGTAGGCCCGCCTACGGCAGCCAGCGCCTCTTTTCCCACAAACTGTCCCACTACAATGGCGTCAACCGTGTTGTAAAGCTGCTGGAAAAACGTCCCGAACAGGATCGGAAAGAAAAACAACAGCAGCTGTTTCCAGATAACCCCCTCTGTAATCTGATTCTCTCTGCCGGACAATCCCGGTTCCTTTGTATTGTTTCCCATTGGTATCCACCTATTTTACTTTCGCTTTCTCCAGGGCCAAATCAATGGCGTTAATCAGTGACTGAGACGTATACCGGGTCTCCATAGAATAGGAGAGGTTCTCTGTGGACTGGCTCTTTAAAATCTGGGCCTCCAGATCCTCCATCACAGGCTGCATCAAAGGATACATGGTAGTGACCGCCTCATCCAGAGAAACAAATGATACGGCCTGGATCTTATCGGCATCCACCGCCACCTCCACATTCAGGTTCTGGCTTCCCAGGGTTATGGAAGCGCTGTAGACTCCGGGTATGTAGGAAGCAGGCCGGATGGGATCCGATGTATCCTGTCTGGGGCGGAACATAATCAGGAACAGCGTAATCAACACTACCGCCAGGCCAAGAAATACGGCGGTATAGATCAGTTCCTTCATTTTCAGCACCACGATTCTTGTTTTCGAACTCATGTGGACCTCCATATTTTGTTTACTACAGTCTATTATGGCAGGTTCCAAATTATTCTACATTCTACCACAGCATAGTCGGTATTTCAATACTGTGTTCGTTTCTTAACAATCCCCGTCTTCGGCGACGGGCGGATTAGTACTACAGCGAACTCTTTTGAAAATTGCTGTATTATTGAGTGGGCAAATGGGGCGGATTTGGTCGTGGGACCAGGGAGTGAAGGCAGGCTGTGTGCCGTTCGTGTTCAGATATGCCAGACGTTCCGATGAGCCCTTAAAGCGGAAAACACTCGGGGTGAGGCCCTCCTGTTTTCCTGGTCTCATCTCCACGGCATATATTCA
>JAAWLV010000201.1 GCA_022798105.1 Hungatella sp. | reverse complement strand
TTTGGCATATCTGAACACGAACGGCACACAGCCTGCCTTCACTCCCTGGCCCCACGACCAAATCCGCCCCAACTTTACTCACTCAACAATACAGCAATTCCATTATTTTGCCATTTTGCGCAAGAAATCGTTCTTAAGGGTCTATATATTAAAAGAGACTTCACCAGGGAATTCTCCCCGGCAGAGTTCTATAAATCTTTTATCAGGCCATAAGCTGCCTGCCATCAGCCGGCGGCAGGATTATCCGGCACAAAATCAAGTTTTATCCGCATCCATTGACACTTTTTGACAAGGGAAGCGGTTATCTTTCCATCACGTCGTTTTATCTCACATTCCATTGCCATGAACCCTCCAGGAAATAGATACTGAATACAAACCTGTATTCCGGCACGTCCTATGACCAATGCTCCAAGCCCCCTTTTTGCCGGTCCAGGCTCTGGATTAGAAATGGGCATATGCGGTTACGTTCACAGGTACCTGCAAACAGTAACCAACAATGTAAGCGCAGCTGAAAAAAATCTTCTGTAAATGTTGCTCAGAAGAGCAAAAATAAGTTATAATCAAGGAGAACTGGAAATGACACAAGTAGAACGAATGATTTTTGATGAAGCCTTGGACAAAGCCTGGGGTCAGGCAATGAAAGAAGGGAAAAAGGCAGAGGAAGAAGAGGGACGAAAAGAAGGGAGAAAAGAAGGAAAACGGGAAGGAGAAAAACTCGGAGCCGCCAAAGCAGAATTGCTCTCCATAAAAAACCTCATGTCCACCATGAAGCTTACCCCTGAACAGGCCATGAACGCACTGAAAATTCCAGCTGCCAACCGCCAGAAATACCTGGCAAAGCTCGCAAAAAACAATCACATCCACTGACCTATTTTTCCAAACTCCGGCAATCCCGCAGCCAAATCTTTCTGCCAAACAGCCGGAGTTGCGTTTTTCGCTGGGTATATTCCCATTTAGAAATCTCTCGTAATGTTCTTAAGCCACTTATAACTCTTGTAATGCCTGTAGATAAACGGCATCTTCACAAATTCATCAAGACAGATCAAAAAATAAACCGTCAGCGGAGGCAGTCTCAGGACAAAAGCACTGAAAAATCCCAGCGGAACCGAAAACAGCCACATATCGATCACATCACAGATAAATCCCCACCTGGAATCTCCGCCGGAGCGGAAGATCCCGCAGATCACTGTGGTATTCATGGCCTGCCCGAGAACATAGTACATGTTGATAAAAAGCATTCCGCTTAAATACCCCCGCGCCGCAGCCGTCAATTCTGCCATATTCATAAATACCGGCCTCAGCACAAAAATCAGAACCCCTCCGGCAATCCCGCTTAAAAAGGTAATCTTGCAGAACCGTGATGCATCCTCCTTCACACTCTCCATCCGGCCTTCCCCAATGGCCTTCCCCAGCAAAATAGCCCCTGCATTGGCAAGGCCGAAGCAGACCACCGTCCCCAGATTTCTGGCCACAATAACCACCGCATTGGCAGCCACCATATCGCTTCCCAGATGGCCCATGATCACAGAGTACATGGAAAAAGCCAGTCCCCAGGACACTTCATTGCCAAAGGCAGGAAGCGAATATTTCATAAAATCCTGAAACAGAACTTTATTGTGTCCCACCAAAAGTCCCGGCCGAAACCGCAGAGTGCGAAACCGGAGCGTATCAACCATGCAGATAAGAAGCTCCGCACCCCTGGCGACGGCAGTTGCAAGGGCCACACCCATGATCCCCATCCGCGGAAATCCAAACAGCCCAAAAATAAACACCCCGTTGAGGACAATATTCAAAACAAGGGCCGACGCGTTGGTAAAGGTGGCAAACACCACCCGCTCTATGGATCGCATGGTGCACAGATACACCTGGGAAATACTCATAAACAGGTAGGAAATCCCTACAATCCGCAGATAAGGCATCCCTGCCTCAATCAGAGCCCCTTCTGATGTAAAGATCCTCATCAAAACCTGCGGAAAGAAACAGGCCAGTACAAAAAAGACAAACGAAACCGGTATGGACAGCTTCATGCCGATCCCCATGATCTCCTCTATGGTGCGGGTGTCTTTCTTCCCCCAGTACTGGGCCGCCAGCATGCCGATGCCTGAGGAGATTCCCGCATACACAAGGTTCAGAATAAACATAATCTGGCTGGCCAGGGATCCGGCGGAAAGGGCAGTCTGACTTACCCATCCAAGCATAATTACATCCGCAGAGCTGACCGCAGCGGTGATCAGGTTCTGAACCACAATGGGAAATGCCAGGCGGAACATGTTTCTGTAAAAAGATGATACTTCTGTTTTTGTATTCATATCCAAAATCCTTATCTATATTCCACCAATGCTATATTCCAGCAATGATAAATTGAACGAATCCGTTTTTTTACTGCCCCCGGATAAAAGGAAGCCCTGTAAGCCTTCTTATGCTCCCGGTAATGTACCTCCAAAGTAAAGTGTTCCGGCAAACGGATCCGGCAGTCTGAAGCCTTCCCGTCCTTAAGCTGCTCCTTTAGCCTTCTCACGGCCCGCTCCATCCCGCCGCCAATCTGCTCCCGGGCCTCCTCAGGGTGCAGCCCCACAGCGCCGCCTCCTATCCCCCTGGTCGCAGCCACTGTGATGATCCCCGGACACAGTTCCTTTGCCATGCCGCAGACCATCTCGTCCCCGCTTTGAAAGATCACCGACACCGCCATATAGGCCGCATACAGGGCATTGATGGTAAATTCGCTGCAGGCTGTTCCGTTTAAAAGAACCTTCTCCACCCCCGGATTCATGGTGTGGGCCAGGGGGTTGCCGTCGCTTCCTGCACAGGTGTGATATCCTGTCATAGCCGCCGCCCTTGTCATCTGGCCGGCAAAATACCCGTACTGATCCCCGGGCTGGGTCTCCTTCCAGCTGACAATCCCTGCAGTTCCCTCAATATCCGCACTGATAAACAGCTTCATCTTATTCCCTCCACATACCCCTTAATCTAAAATCTCCTGGTTCAATGTGGAGATATCTTACCATAAAATACATGGGAATGGCAAGGGAATCCTGCTTTTGCCCGTGAGGAAACCTTAAGTTTAGTTACTGTTCACAGGCAATGTCATTTACTTAAGGAGCAGCTACGGTTCAGAACAACATGAATTGCCCCGGCTTCTGTTAACTTAAGGGAATAAGGCAGC
>JAAWLV010000200.1 GCA_022798105.1 Hungatella sp. | reverse complement strand
GTTTGGCATATCTGAACACGGACGGGACATCCCTCCTTCTCTGACTGGACCACGACAATCCCCGCCCCAACTTTACTCACTCAATTAAACAGCAATATGATGAAATTAAAGCTTCGGTTTATCCAGATCAATGTGAATGAACGGTGTAAACAGTAACAACGGTTCATTGCGTTTTTTATTCCGCCTTAATACCGTAAAGCTTTCCGTACTTCTCCGTCAGATAATCCGTGTAATACCCGGGGTCAAAATCCTCCCCGGTGACACGCTTGAGTATCTGCCGGCTGGTCTCAAGCTTCCCGTACCGGTGGATATTCTCCCGCAGAAATTCCCGGATGGTCTTAATATCCCCCTTCTTTAAAAGCCCCTCAAAGTCCATCTTTCCCTTCATGAAATAATACAGCTGGGCTCCGAAGGCGCTTCCCAGGGCATAGGACGGAAAATACCCGAAGGAGCCCTGGGACCAGTGGATATCCTGCAAAACGCCCTCCGACACATTCCGGGGCCGTACACCCAGATATTCTTCGTATTTATCAGCCCAGATCTCAGGCAGCTTCTCCACCTTAAGGCCCTCCTCAATAAGCATCTTCTCGATCTCATAGCGGATCATTACGTGAAGGCTGTAGGTCAGCTCGTCGGCCTGGGTGCGGATAAGGCTGGGCTGCACCTTGTTTATGGCTTTTACAAACTGCTCGGCACTCACGTCTCCCAGTTCTCCAGGAAACTGCTTCTGGAGCCTGTCATATACGGGAATCCAGAAAGCCTCGTTGCGCCCGATTATATTCTCAAAGAAGCGGGACTGGGATTCATGCATGCCCATGGATGCCCCCTGCCCCACCAGGGTCTGAGTCAGCTCATCGGGAATTCCCATCTCGTAGATGCCGTGGCCTGACTCGTGGATCACGGAAAACAGGGAATCGTCCACACGGTTATTATAGCTGGTTGTAATTCTCACGTCCTTATTGTGGAGATTGGTGGTAAACGGGTGGGCGCTGACCGCCATGACCCCTCTGTCAAAATCAAACCCCACATACTCCGCAAAAAACCGGCCCACCGCCTCCTGATCTTCCTCTTTGTAGTCCCCTGTCAGGAAGCTGTCGTCTATCTCCACGCCGCTTTCTGTCAGTTTCTTAAGAAAAGGTACCAGCCGCTCCTTCAAAGTCCCGAAGAACCTGTCCAAAGTCTCTATGTCAAACCCTTTCTCATAATCACTCAGCATCACATCATACAGTCTCTGCCCCTCTTTTGCCCGGTAGGAAGCAAATTTTCTGGAATACTCCACAATCTTTTTGAGGACGGGCGCAAAGCTTTCAAAATCATTGTTCTCCTTGGCCCTGGCCCATATGCCCGTGGATCCGGCCGTCAGCTCCGCAAATTCCCGGTACTCCTCAGGCGGAATGCATTCCAGCCTCTCTATCTCCTCCGCCAGTTCCCTGACAACGGCGCTCTCCACCTCCCCCAGGCTCTCCTTCTCCTGACGGCACCGCCTTACCAGCTCCTTCACTTTTTCGTCCGTGATCACGGAAAAATATTCCCCGGACAGGGTTCCCACCACTTTGGTGGTGTTGGGCTCTGCCGCTCTGGGCGCCAGAGTTTCATTGTCCCACTCAAACAGGATTCTGGCAGTGGAAAATGCCTGTGCTCTCTCCAAAAAAGGTTTCAGTTCCTCATATGCATTGCTCACTTTTTTCATTCTCCTTTTCCTGGGTTTTGTAACGCGTTCACCTGATATGGTGCACATAATCCTTCCCTATCATGCCACAAAACAGGAAAAATTACAAGCTTCTACCGATAACAGTACTTGTGATATCTGGTCTGGACATAAAGGCCGCTTCCCTGTCTGAAGCCTGCCTGATACACCACGTTTCCCGGAAGCACGCTTCCGTTTTCGAGGAGCCACCGGGCATTATTCCAGTTGGCAGCCGTAGGCTCCCGGTAGTAGTTCCCGTCCCAGGTGCAGGCGTACTGCCCTTTTTGGAATACCACGCCTCTTATGGTGTCCGGGTACGCGCCGTGGGCCCGGCGGTTTAAGATAACCGATCCGATGTAAAGCTGTTCTTCATCCGGATACCCCTGCCCCTCCCCGCAGATTGCGTGGGCCAGCACATACAGATCCTCCTCGGTGTAGGACAAAGGCTCCGGCTCCGGTTCCGTCTCAGCCTCTTTTTTAACCAGAAGCATATGGGGACCATAGTTGGCTTTCCGGTAGAGTATTTTTTCCACCTCTGTCATCTCCTTAAATATCTCCTCCCCGGCCAGTTCTCCAAGGGCAGTAAACTCTGCTTCGCCGCAAGCCTCCCCGGAAGCTTCCGTCCCGCATTCCGGGCTAGCCGCCCCGTTATCTTCCCCGCTCTCCGGGTTCTCCCCGGCTCCATCCTCCGGCTCCCATCCCGGCCCCGTCCTCTCAGGCCCCGGCGCATCCTCCGGAAAAGTTTCCGGTTCTTCCCCGGACTCCCCGGCTCCCTTTTTATCCGTCCCCCAGGCCTTCTCGCAGCTCTCCTCACGGATTTCCATCATGGTCTTCTCATTGTTCCCCTCTTCGCTTTCCCTGGATTCCGCCGCATTCTCCTCCGCCTGTACCGGTATAACCGCCATGCAGGTGGCAACCACCGCAGACACTACCATTTTTACAATTCCGTTTTTTCGCATAATATGGACCTCTCTTTCCGGGGCAGATCGTTTCGTCCCGTCACTATAAAATATGTCCACTTTTTTACGTTTATTACAAAATTGTTAAAATCAGTACATTTTCCTGTGCCCTTATGACTCGGAGGCATCCCTTAATTCATGCCCTTGGGGGGGGCGAACGTACTTCTAGGCTAAAGTATAGCAAAGCAAAAAAATACCGTCGCCGGTATTTTTCTGCTTTGCTTATTCCATTTAGAAATACTTCCTGGAGCCCCAAAGGTTGTTCTTCTTCAGCTCCAGATACTCATTGTAAGCCTTCTCCAAAATCTGCTTTTCATTGGAAAATTTCAGCAGATGGTAGGCCTCGTAAAACTTGTAGTAGCCGGAATCCATAAAATATTCCTCACGTTGTGGTTTACTGTAGTAGCTGTCCGCCATCATCAGATACCAGTGGACATCTTTCTCCACCATGTCCTGAGGCGTGTTAAAGGAATACTGGCTCTTCCCAATATACTTGATAATGGACGCCGTAACGCCGGTCTCTTCCTTCACCTCGCGCAGGGCCGTCTCCTTATATTCCTCTCCCTCCTCCACAGTTCCCTTCGGCAAAACCCAACCCTCGTATTTGTTCTTATAATTCTTATACAATACAAGAATCTTA
>JAAWLV010000199.1 GCA_022798105.1 Hungatella sp. | reverse complement strand
GACAGCATCATAAGAAGCCATTTTCTATACATGGGTTTCTACCTCACTTTATTTCTTTTTCTTGCCATTAAAGATCGCTACCAGTACCCCCGCACCTATCGCAATTATGACACAAAGCATGATTGCTCAAGGAAATAAACTGGAACTCACCGCCCGTCTGTTCCTTTGTCATAGCCGTAGTTGTAAAGATTGCGAAAAAGCCGTTGCCTTATATATCAAACTCCATTACATCAAACTCCATACTAGGTTCAAGCACATGGGAGTGCTGGTAAAAAGTCTCCGGCGTGTCCCCGAACACATCAAATAGCTTTGGCACCATTTCTTTTTGAAAACGATCCAAAACCGCTTGGAATACTTGAAATGCCGCTTCGTCCGCAGGGGCATTTCTGGGCGCTCCGAGGTCCGTATGAAGGGAACAGCCGTATCTTGTCCGGAAGTTGGTCCCGTAGCAGATCAGTCCGATGTCCACTGGCCCTCTATATCGGGCTGTTGGATTGACGGACAGTCCAAAATGAAGCCAATACCCATGAGGCAACCGTTTACACCAACCGTAATCATCCCAGCGACACAGGTCATGCCGTACAAAGCCATTTCGTTCTACAAATCGTTTTACCAGCGTCTTGGCGCTCACCGGCTTGTCAGGTGGATTTTCTTGCGCTCTGTGATATATAGCCGCCAATTCTGTCATTCCAGACTTTCTCCAATCCTCAAAACGGGGCCGCATATACGCCAGCTTATCGGCAATCTCATGCCGCATCTCCCAAGGCCAGACCGCCCGGACACATTGCTTTGCCGGTTTACCCAATCGGTGAGCAAACCGTTCCACTATCGCCAGTGCGTCCTCCATTGGGTGCTGGTCGGTGATTTCCACCCGCACATCCAATTCCGGCCCCGTTCCGTACTTACTGGAGAGGAGTACGCAGTTGCTTTGATAACCCACACAGCACTCATAAAATTCATGCTGATCTGCCCAATCCCCCGGTTCAAAATCCTCCATGCCGTGGCGCCATTGGATATAACGAAGCGCCGGGGTGAGGTCACTGTCCTGGTACCAAGAAATAGCATCCCACACCGCGATGGCAGAGTAAAAAGAGCAGGGGCGTGGGATAGTGGCGCAGATTCCCTCTAACACATCCATATCAATAGCAGGGTCATCCGGGCAAAACACCGCCTCCCCATCCTTGCGTCCAGGGAAATTTGAGAAAAAACCATACCCGTGGGGGCTGGTGGGTGGGATGGGGTCATTGGCGTGATCGGGGTAGATGGGCGACCATTGATTCATTGCTGCAAAACGGTCTGATGTGCTGTGCCAATAAGGGCGGAGCTGTGGGAATTTCTTCATCAATTTAGCATGGGGCGTGTGTCCTTCGGCAGAGGCTTCATTGATGTCATATAAATCAAATAGAAACCGTTTCGGAACCCAGCTACTCTCCGCTAAGATTTCCCGTAAAATAGGAGGTATGGTGACAAACGCCTTGTCCTTCGGTTTGAAGTCAAAAATTGCATTAAGAAACATTCGCATAATTATCACCTTATTCTTCTCATACTCAAATACCGATTTGTCTAAATATAACTTGACCGCAACCTGCCATTATGCTCTAATATCCAGGCCGCTCCCGCCGATAGCCGTGAGGAAATCCCGCCAGCTGTCCATATACTTCTGATAGGTGGAGCTGTTCTGGCTGGGGGTCTGACCGATCTGCACCAGCAGTCTGTTTATCTGCTTTCCAAGAGCGGTAATCTCTTTATTAGCCGGAGCGGTATAGAAATCCTTCCAGTAGCTCTCGATATTGATGCCCCAGCGCAGGGCTTTGGGATTTTGGGCGGTGGCCTGAGCAGTCACCTTCTGCCCATAGGCAGCGCCGGCGCGGATGGCCTCGGCTGCGTTTCCGCCGTTCTGCTGGAACGCCCCCATCACAGCCTGATAGATGCCCTGAAACACGCTGCGGTCTACCGGAGCAAACGTCCCCCTGGGCTCGCCGGGGGCAAGGCTGCTCTCCCGCTTGGCAAGGGCCTGATCCAGCGCGGCCAGCACGTTCTCATGCCCCTGGGCGCGGCTGCCTCGGAGCAGGGCCGCCATGTTCTGACTGACCAGCCCCTTCTGGATCATCGTTTCGGCCTTCATGTCCGCCATAGACAGGTTCAGTGCCAACGTGGCCTCGTTCCGGCCACAGGAAGATGCGTTGAATATCTCGGTCTGGTAGCTCTGGGCGATCTGGCCGGCGGCGGCTAAATCCTGCGCTGAATACCGGGCCTGGCTCTGTCCCGCCGTCCCTGCCGTCCGAAGCTGGGCGGCTATGTAGGCGTCGTGGTTTTTCAGCCACACGCTGTCTGCGCCGGTCTTGTCTACATCCTCACTCACCTTGTCCAGCGCGCCACGATAGGCGTCCACTTTCTCGGCCAGGAGGGTGGAAAAGCTGTCCTTGACCACCTGGGCATCACTGGCGGAGAGGCCCAGATTGTCCCGCAGCAGCTTGGTGTAGTTGTCGATCATCCCGGTTTTTCCCGCCTGATAGATCTCCTCCAGCTTGGCCCGCTGGGCTGTCAGCTCGTCGCCTGTGTAGTTGCGCTCCAGCTTATCCATGACGGACACATAGCGGGAAGCCAGATAGTCCAGGCCGTCCTCCAGCTCCTCCGGGGTGGTGGACTTGAACGCCTCCAGTTCTCTGGACAGGCCGCTCCAATCCACCGTACCATCCAGACCGGTCTGCCGCAGTTTGTCGATGTATGCGTTCAGTTCATCGTCGGTGGGGGTCATCTTGTAAAGGCCGCTGCGAACACGCTCCTGCATCCGGTTGATGCTGGCCGGGTCAAAGATGTTGAAGTTGACATTCTCCTGCTTCCACAGACTCTCCGCCGCGTCACGGATGGAGTAGCCCTCCCGATAGCCCTGACGGCCGGAGACGTCGAGATGGCGCAGCGGGGTGGAGCTTTTCGGCATTCCACTGCCAGAAGTCGTGGTGGTACCGGAATCACAGCGCAAGCCCGCCTGGGGCGCTCCGGTGGCAATCTGGTTGGCAATATTGGGGATGTTCGGGATATTCGTAATGTTCATAGCGATTCCTCCGTTTTAAGTACATTTCATTGTGGCAGTATTTGCTTATTAGATACTCCATAAGACAAGTTGAATTTATCAAAACCATGCTTCAAAATAAAACCAGCCATCTGTAATTTTTTTGGTTAAACCGCCGTTATCTGTTCCATCATCCCATATCCATTCATCAACGACGGTAGATGTGAGGTCAATATCAACATTTTGGAAAGCTACCGGAATATCATCCTCTGAATAATAGAATCCAAAGTATTTTGTTGATGGAGCCAAACCAAAACCGGAGCAGTAAAATTGAACAAT
>JAAWLV010000198.1 GCA_022798105.1 Hungatella sp. | reverse complement strand
AATGTTTGGCATATCTGAACACGGACGGGACATCCCTCCTTCTCTGACTGGACCACGACAATCCCCGCCCCAACTTTACTCACTCAACAATACAGCAATATGGCAAAATTGAAGTTCCAATTTATCCCGATAAGGTAAAGCGCATGACATTGATTATTAACTAGCATAACGGGTTAAGTTAATGACATTGGGTGTGAACCGTAACAAATAGAGTCCATTTTTTGATACAATTTCAGAAAGTTCTATGCACTTTCAACAAAATATGATATAATTGTAAAGGCGCTGATGCGCATGTATGCCATCGCCTTTGCAGGGATGGCAGGATTTTTCAAAGACAGCCGGTTTAACCGGCCTGATGTGTTCCTGAATGGCCTTTCGCCGAGGAAAGAAAGGGCTTTGGGGAGAACAGCACAAACACAAGGAGGAAATGTAATGAAGAGAAGATTGTTAGCAGTACTGACGGCAGCGGCTATGACAGCAGGCCTGACAGCCTGCGGCGGCGGTGGGACGACGGAGACTACCACAGCGGCGGCAGCAGAGACCACTGCAGCTGCAGCGGATACCACCGCAGCCACAGAGAACAAGACGGCAAGCGAGCCTTCTGACGGCGGCTTCGAGCTGGCGCTGGTTACCGACCTTGGAACCATTGACGACAAGTCCTTTAATCAGGGCGCCTGGGAAGGTCTGACTAAGTATGCGGAGGAGAACGGTATCTCTTACAAGTACTATCAGCCGCAGGAGGGCACTACGGATTCTTACCTTGAGACCATCGGTCTTGCAGTGGAAGGCGGGGCGAAGCTGATTGTGTGTCCGGGATTCTTGTTTGAGGAGCCGGTTTTCCTGGCTCAGGATCAGTTTGCAGACACTCATTTCATTCTTCTGGACGGCGAGCCTCACAGCGGCGATTACTCCGAGTACAGGACCAATGCCAATGTAATGCCCATCCTGTTCCAGGAGGATCAGGCAGGGTTCCTGGCAGGCTATGCGGCGGTTAAAGAAGGCTACACCAAGCTTGGATTCATGGGCGGCATGGCAGTTCCGGCGGTTATCCGTTTCGGTTACGGATTTATCGAGGGTGCAGAGGCTGCTGCAGCGGAACTTGGCGTAAGCGGCATCGAGGTTATGTACAACTACACAGGTGCGTTTGCGGCTACGCCTGAGGCACAGTCCATGGCAGCTTCCTGGTACCAGAACGGAACTGAAGTGATCTTCGGCTGCGGCGGCGCTGTAGGAAACTCCGTTATGGCTGCAGCCCAGGAGAAGGGCGCCAAGGTTATCGGCGTTGACGTAGATCAGAGTTTTGAGTCTGAGACGGTTATCACTTCTGCTATGAAGCTTCTGTCCAACTCTGTGTACGACGGGGTGAAGGCGTTCTACGACGGCAGCTTCCCGGGAGGAAAGACCAGCGTGTTTACCGTGGAGAACGAGGGCGTGGGCCTTCCTATGGAGACATCCAAGTTTGAGACCTTTACACAGGCAGATTATGATGCTGTTTATGCCAAGCTGGTTGCCGGAGAGTTTGAATTGGTTCAGCCGTCTGCCGACAATATCGACCCGACGGTTGACTTGACCGTATCAGCGACGACTATCAACTATGTAGAATAAGAGTTATTTGTTCACACTCGGCTGAGCACGGCCAAAAGGATGTATGCAATGGCAGCGAACTGGTCTGGGTCAGTGAACTGTAACGAATGAGATTCACACATACAGGGGGCTGGTTGCAAACAGGATTTGCAGCGGCCCCCTTTTGTCTAATTTCCGGAAAATAAGGGGGAAACCTGATGGATTACGTTATTGAAATGCTCCACATCACTAAGAAGTTTCCTGGAATCATTGCCAATGATGATATTACGATTCAGTTGAAAAAGGGGGAGATCCATGCGCTTCTGGGCGAGAACGGCGCAGGCAAATCCACCCTTATGAGCGTCCTCTTCGGTCTTTACCAGCCGGAGGAGGGAGTTATTAAAGTGAAGGGCAGCGAGGTAAAGATAAAAGGCCCTCTGGATGCCAATGCACTGGGAATCGGTATGGTACATCAGCATTTTAAACTGGTGCACAATTTTACGGTGCTTCAGAACATTGTTCTGGGTATGGAAACCGTGGAAAAAGGGTTTCTGAAGATGGACGACGCCCGCAGAAAGGTTATGGATCTGAGCGAGAAGTATAACCTGTTTATTGACCCGGATGCACTCATAAGCGACATCACGGTTGGGATGCAGCAGAGGGTGGAGATACTGAAGATGCTTTACCGGGACAATGAGATCATGATTTTTGACGAGCCTACGGCGGTTCTTACGCCTCAGGAGATCGATGAGCTGATGGTGATTATGAAGAATCTGACGGATGAGGGAAAGTCGATTCTGTTTATCACCCACAAATTAAATGAAATCAAGGCGGTGGCGGATCGCTGCAGCGTCCTGCGCCGCGGGAAATATATCGGCACCGTGGATGTGAAGGACACCACCAAGGATCAGATGTCGGAGATGATGGTGGGAAGAAAGGTGAACCTGACCGTGGATAAGGCTCCGGCCGAACCCGGCGACGTGGTGCTGGAGGTGGATAAGCTCTGCGTGGATGCCAGGCAGGAAGGCCACACCAAGAAGCTGGTGACCGATGTCAGCTTTCAGGTGCGGCGGGGGGAGATTGTGTGCATTGCGGGTATCGACGGCAACGGGCAGACGGAGTTAGTGCAGGCCGTCACAGGCCTGCGGCCGGCAAGCAGCGGTACAGTGAAGGTAAACGGGGAGGATGTGACCAGGAAGTCCATCCGATACAAAAATACCCACGGAGTGGCCCACATACCGGAGGATCGGCACAAACACGGTCTGGTGCTGGATTACAACCTGGCTTATAACGGGGTGCTGCAGCAGTATTTTGAGCCGGAATTCCAGAGTCACGGTTTTCTGAAGGAGGAGGCCATCTACAGCTACGCGGACAGGCTTATCTCCAATTTTGACATCCGCAGCGGGGAGGGAGCGTCCACTGTTACGAGAAGCATGTCCGGCGGCAATCAGCAGAAGGTCATCGTGGCCAGGGAGATTTCCAGGGAACACGATCTTCTTCTGGCAGTGCAGCCTACCAGGGGGCTGGATGTAGGCGCTATTGAGTACATCCACTCGGAGCTGGTGAAACAGAGGGACGGCGGCTCCGCCATTTTGCTGGTGTCTTTGGAGCTTGACGAGGTGATGAATCTAAGCGACCGGATCCTGGTGATTTTTGAGGGGCATATTGTGGCGGAGTTAGATCCAAAGGAAGTAACCGTGCAGGAACTGGGGCTTTACATGGCAGGATCAAAGAAAGAGGGTAAAGCGGATGAAACTTAAGAATAAACGGAATTATGTTGGCGTTCTTTCTTCTGTGTTCGCCATCTTTATCGG
>JAAWLV010000197.1 GCA_022798105.1 Hungatella sp. | reverse complement strand
ACCTAAGCAAAGTTTAGATATATAGGTCAACCGGGATTACTTTTGGACAAAGTTCACCCAGTACTTCAACAAAGTCGCTATAGCATTATAGCATCTTTAATTCTTAAAAGCAAGTATTTTTTAACTATTATTTATCTCTCCAGATAATCCTTCCTTTTGTTAGATCATATGGGGACAATTCAATAGTAACTTTATCACCCGGCAAAATCTTAATATAGTTCATACGCAGCTTTCCGCTGATATGAGCCAGAACCTGATGCCCGTTTTCCAGTTCCACCTGAAACATGGCGTTGGGAAGCTTCTCAACAACAATGCCTTCTATTTCGATCACATCCGCTTTTGACATACGGTTTACCTCCTTATGACTGACCTCTTCTCTTGTAACTGCGAATCAGGCCTCTTATGTGTTCATCCCTGATCCGCCCGTCCTCAATCAGACTTCTACGTCTCCATTCCTCTTCGTCATGAATAATCTGTATATGTTTCTTCTTTTTTCTCTTGGGCTTTGCCAAAGGCCGGGAAGCTCCGTTTACTAATGAAACATATTCCCCTGTCTGGCTGATTATGATAAACAATTCCCCTTTATCATGGCCTGCCAGAGATGTACACATAGCTCCTGTCCCATATTCCATCGCATTTCCCTGCCTTTTTAACACCTGGACAAAATCTCAGGATCGTCCTCGGTTATCAGAATCGTGTTCTCATAGTGGGCGGACAACGATCCGTCCTCCGTAACCACGGTCCACTCATCATCCAGCCATCTCACATCCAGGCGGCCGGCATTAATCATAGGTTCCACCGCCAGAGTCATCCCCGGCCTTAATTTAATGCCTCTTCTCTTTCTGGCAAAATTAGGCACCTCCGGATCTTCATGAAGATGGCTTCCTATCCCGTGGCCTACCAGATCCCTCACTACACCGTACCCAAAAGCTTCCGCATAAGACTGGATAGCCCTGGAAATGTCATTGAGATGATTGCCAACTTTGGCATACTTTATTCCTTCGAAAAAGCACTGTCTGGTCACGTCGATCAGCTGTTTTGCCTCCGGGCTGATCTGACCGATACCGTGAGTTCTGGCTGCGTCGGAGTGATAACCTTTGTAGATAACCCCTGCATCCAGACTGACAATATCCCCTTCTTTCAGGATCCGTTTTTTATCCGGAATTCCATGAACCACCTCATCATTGACCGAGATACAGATGGAAGCAGGATAGCCCATATAATTCTTAAAGGAAGGAACACACCCGTAACTGCGGATAATCTCCTCTCCCAACCGGTTAATCTCCCATGTGGAAACCCCCGGTTTCAGAGCTCTCTCAAGTTCCTCATGAGTGGCGGCGAGAATTTTTCCCGCCTCCCTCATAAGTGTGATTTCCCGTTCTGATTTTATGGTAACTGCCATACTGCCTAGACTCCTAAAATGGACACAATATCCTGGAACACGTCTTCCATATTTTGGGTTCCGTCCACTTCCTTAAGAACCCCTGCCTTCTCATAATAATCAATAAGGGGCTGGGTCTGCTCATGGTAAACATTAAGGCGCTTCTGAACGGTCTCCGGCTTATCATCATCCCTGAGAACCAGCTTCTCCCCGCAGGTATCGCAGATACCCTGGGCCTTGGGGGCATTAAACTCTACATGGTAGGTAGCGCCGCAGGCCACGCATGCCCGGCGTCCTCCCATACGGCTGACGATATTCTCGTCCGGTACATCTACATTTACCGCATAGTCAATGGATTCACCCATGCCCTTTAAAGCCTCTGTCAGGCTTTCTGCCTGGGGAATGGTTCTTGGAAATCCGTCCAGCACATATCCCTTTGCACAGTCATCCTCATGGATTCTGTCCATCAGCATGCCAATCGTGATCTCGTCCGGAACCAGCATTCCCTGATCCATAAAGGTTTTTGCCTTCATACCCAGTTCTGTCCCGCCTTTGATGTTCGCACGGAAAATATCGCCGGTGGAAATATGGGGAATCCCATACTTGGCGGCAATTTTCTTTGCCTGTGTTCCCTTGCCTGCTCCCGGAGCACCTAACATAATGATTTTCATTTGCGTATCCCTCCCGCTTTATTTTTTGAACCCAGGACATAGCCATACTTTGTCCGGGGAATCAACAGCTTTATGCCACACCTGTTTTTAACTGCGAAAAGAAAGGGCTGTGCCCTTCCTTCTCATAAATACATCAATCATTCAAAAATCCTGAATAATTACGCACAAGCATCTGTGACTCAATTGCCTTAATCGTCTCCAGAATAACACCTACTATAATAATCAGTGATGTTCCCGCAAAAGAAAGATGGGTAATGGTAAACAGGCCGGACACAATAATCGGAACCACGCTCACCACAATCAGCCCGCAGGCGCCGATAAATACAATATAATTTAAAATATTGTTCAGATAGTCGCTTGTCGGCTTACCCGGACGGATGCCCGGAATGAAACCTCCCTGCTTCTTGATGTTGTTTGCAACTTCCAGGGGATTGAAGGTGATGGATGTATAAAAATATGCAAACACCACAATCAATACAAGATAAATAATAAGACCCACGGAATATGCCGGCTGTTCAGGCCTGAACCAGGAATTGGAGCTTAACATGGTTAATATCCATCCGCCCACGCCGGAATAATTAGCACTGAAAAACTGTGCAATCACCACCGGGAAGGACATAATGGAGGACGCAAAAATAACCGGAATCACACCTGCGGTATTTACTTTCAGCGGAATGCTGGAAGAACGGCCTCCCACCATTCTTCTTCCCTGCATCTTCTGGGAATACTGAACCGGGATTCTTCTCTCACCGTCCTGCAGGATGATAACAAATACTACCATCGCAGCAATAATTGCCAGAATGATAATAGCTGAAACCACTGCAACCGGAATATTCCTGCCTGCCATAAACCTGGTATAAAGGGTATTAATATCATCCGGCAAGCTGGAAACGATATTAAACAGCAGCACGATAGAAATACCGTTGCCTACGCCGTTCTCCGTAATCCTCTCACCAATCCACATCAAAAGCGCGCTTCCTGCGGTCATGGTGGCAACCGCCACGATAATACTTCCTGCGTTGAACTGAAGGAGCAGGCCTTGTCCGCCGAATCCCACTGCCATGGCTGAAGACTCAATAAGCGCCAGGGCCACCGTCACATAGCGGGTGTACTCGGCAATCTTTTTCCTGCCGTCCTCGCCGTCCCTCTGCATCTCCTCAAGCTTCGGGATGGCGATAGTCATCAGCTGCATGATAATGGAAGACGTAATATATGGGGTAATGCTAAGGGCAAAGACAGACATGCTGGTGAAGGAACCACCAGTCATGGCGTCAAAAAAGTTAAACGCGTCCCCTGTCTGTCTCGCGAAAAAATCTGCAAAATAAGTTGTGTTAACTCCTGGAATCGGCAATTCGGACCCAAAGCGGATTACTACCAACATCATAAAG